>DASQQR010000458.1:0-2660 GCA_035643335.1 Anaerolineales bacterium | reverse complement strand
ATTTCGGAGGAAAATTCACCGCTCACCATGCTGGCAGTCTTGCGATCTTTGCCTCGAAGCCTGGCGCGCAGCAGTCTGGGTGCATCCTGTTCAAGTATGTTAACTTCTCCCTGGAAGGAAGTCGCAATGGGACCGACTTTTACAGTTACAATACCGCTGTAAGTGTTCTCAACGGTTTGCTCAACCTGCTCTACCCCAGGCAGACAAAGGCTCATGCGCTGGATGTCTACCAGGAAATCCCAAACTTGCTGGATGGGAGCATCGACAGTGAAGTCACCCTCAATGATCATGATAAGTGTTCTACCCTGTTTACCTCTCCCTCATTTTTGTGCAGGACGAGTAGATCACGCCGAAATGCTACAATGATCCTATTTTAACCGAATATTAAACTTTAGCGCATCGAGTTTGCGCGCACAGCAGAACCAGGGCGACGCCGCTTCCATCCACCGCCCCGCCGCCCCCCTGTTAGGGCGACAGTTGCACTTCGTCCGCCGCCCCGCTGCCCCCCTGTTTTGGGCAACAGTTGAAACGCCGTCCCGCCGGTTTGGCGCGCCAGGTATATTTTTCTCCAATTTAAGATTGAAAGTTTGCGCTCTTGGATTACAATGGTTCGGCAATCTGGCTGTCGGTAAAAATCAGCGTCAATCCGCGTAAATCAGCGGTTGAATCACCGAAAATTGAAATTGGCGAAAGTCCAGCCGTTAAGTTAAATGGAGGAGCAGACGATTATGGCAAACCAGGATACCAGTGCCGGCGGTAAGGATTTCTATTCGGTATGGCGGATCAACGTTCGTGAACAAACCCTGAAGCGCGAAACCGTTCTCGGAACCTGGGAGCCCCTGGGAGGAAGGGCGTTGCTGGCGCGGGTCCTCCTGGATGAGGTGGATCCAGCCTGTGAACCCCTGGGCTTCCGCAACAAATTGGTCTTTGCCCCTGGACTGCTGGTCGGCCACATGCTTTCCAGCTGCGATCGCATCTCCATCGGGGCGAAAAGCCCGCTGACCGGCGGGATCAAGGAATCGAACGCCGGGGGTCGTACCGGCTTACAGCTGGTATATTTGGGAATTAAGGCGCTGATCATCGAGGATAAGCCCGGCGTACCGGGTTGGTGGCTGCTTCACCTGAGCGCGGCAGGAGCCCGCTTTGAACCCGCTGATGACTTTGCCGGGAAGGGCGTGTTCGAAGTCGCTCCGGCTCTGCTGGAACGCTACGGGGATAAAGTTGCCATCGCCCTCATCGGCCCAGGAGGCGAGATGCGCCTGTCTGCCGCTGGGATCCAGAACCTGGATAAGGATCGGGCTCCAACGCGCATCGCCGCGCGGGGAGGCATGGGGGCGGTCATGGGTTCCAAGGGTCTCAAGGCTATCGTGATCGATGGTTACAGCGGGCAGAAGCCCCCCATCGCCGACGCCAAGGCTTACAATCAGGCGCGCAAGGCTTATACGCAGGCGGTTTTGGCTCACCCACAGACGGCGGTCTACGCCGATTACGGGACTGCGGCGATGACCAGTATGAGCAATGGATTTGGAGGCTTGCCCACTCGTAATTTCTCCAGCGGGCAATTCGAGGGCGCTGAGAGGATTTCGGGCGAGTTTCTACGCCAGCGTCTGCTCCAGCGCGGCGGGGATTGCGATCCGTCGCATGCCTGCATGGCCGGCTGTACCATCCGCAGTTCCAATGTCTACGGTGGAGAAGACGGCAAGGCGATTGTCTCGCCGCTGGAGTACGAAACCATCGGTTTGTTAGGCTCAAATTTGGATATTGATGAATTAGACGTCATCGCCAATTTGAACCACGAGATCGACGATCTGGGGCTGGATACCATTGAGATCGGAGGGTCTTTAGGCGTCGCAGTGGAGGCCGGCTTGCTGGAGTTTGGTGACGGCGAGCGGGCGATGGAGCTGGTTGAGGAGATCCGCAAGGGCTCACCCCTGGGCAGGGTCCTCGGCCACGGCTCGGCCATGACCGGAAAGATCTTCGGCGTGGAGCGAATTCCAGTTGTCAAAGGCCAGACCTTTTCCGCCTATGACCCGCGGGCCATTAAGGGCACGGGTGCGACCTATGCAACCTCTCCCCAGGGGGCTGACCATACTTGTGGCCTGACCATCCGGGCCAAGGTGGATCACCTGGATCCGAGGGGTCAAGCCGAACTGTCCCGCAACACTCAAATCAAGATCGCCGGGTACGATTCGTTGGGGGCCTGCACCTTCGCCAGTTTTGGTTTTGGATCGGCGCCCGAGGTGATCCCGGCCTTGCTCAACGCCCGTTATGGCTGGGACGTGGACGAGGATGTCCTGGTGGAATTGGGGCGGGATTGCTTGAAACTGGAACGCGAGTTCAACCGCCGGGCCGGTTTCACCGCCGCCGATGACCGCTTGCCCGAGTGGGTAACTCGCGAGCCATTGCCACCCCATAACGCCGTCTTCGATGTGCCGGATGAGGAACTGGACGCCATTTTTGAATGGTGATGCGGCGTGAACGTCACAGTACACCTGCACACCATCCTGCAGCGCCAGACACCGGAGGGATTGGTGGGGAGATTGTCAATCTCACTGCCGGAGGACACCACGGTAGCCAGACTGTTAGATTTGCTGAAAATTGAAATGGACCCTGAGCATCTCTTATTGGTGGTCAACGGGCGCACGGCTGGGCTTCAGCGC
>DASQQR010000457.1:0-7480 GCA_035643335.1 Anaerolineales bacterium | reverse complement strand
CTTCCAGTCTTCCAACCTTCCCCTTTCCAATTACTTAGTGGGCGCGGAGGGACTCGAACCCACGACCTCACGGATGTGAACCGTGCGCTCTGACCAGCTGAGCTACGCGCCCGTTTGGATTTTCAGTGAGCGCATTTTACCATAGGTTCTGTCTGTTTTGTGCAGAATCCTCGTAGCGCTAACCCTCTCATGGCCTTAGAGACCCCAGGCTTTTTGGCGAGATACAGATTACACGGGTCTTTACGCTGACTTGAGTTTAGAATACAGGCAGTAATCTTGGAAACCCCTGAGGTCTTTTTACCGACAGGAGGATCGATGAGCAAAATCGACGCTTACACCCAGCACGCCCTTGACCACATTCGCTACCTGTCCGAGGACATCGGCGGGCGCGGCAGTTGCACCCCAAAGGAGCGCGCGGCTGCGGAATATACTGCCGAGCAGATGCGCACTCTGAAGGCCCAAAACGTGCGGCTAGAACCGTACCGGGGCGCCCCTTCGACCTACCGTCCTTACGCTTTGGCCTTCGCGGCTGGCTTGCTCGGCGCGCTGCTAGCGTGGATCTTTCAGGCGCGCTGGGCGCTCATCCTGGGCGCGCTGCTCAACGCCCTGGGCGCCTGGGGCATGCTGGCCGAAACCGACTTCGCAAATAACTGGACGCGCTGGCCCGTGCCCAAGGCCCCAAGCCAGAACGCGGTCGGAGTGATTCCACCCCAAGGACAGGTGCGCCAGCGCGCCGTGCTGTGCGCGCACGTGGACACGCATCGCACGCCGATCTTCTACTCCTCCAAAAGCTGGCAAACCCTTTTCAGCCTGCTGGTAGGCAGCGCCCTGTTCAGCATGGTAATCAGCACGCTCGTTTACGCCCTGGGGGGCACATTCGGTTGGTCCTGGGCGCGCTGGATCGGGTTGGCGGCCGCACTCATGGAAGCCTTCGCCCTGGTGATGAGTCTGCACGCGGATTTTACCCCTTTCTCGCCGGGCGCCAACGATAACGCCTCGGGGGTGGGGGTGATCCTGGGCCTGGCCGAGCGCCTGAAAGAAGAGCCTTTGGCAAACACCGAGATCTGGTTGGTCTTCACCGGCTGCGAGGAGGCGGCGGCATACGGCATGTCTGCCTTCCTGGACCGGCATGCCACGGAATTGGGGGAGGAGGCGGTTTACATCATTATCGACCAGGTTGGCAAGGGTCGTATCGAATACCTGACCGCGGATGGGCTGATTATCAAGCGTGCCACGCATCCACAGGCTTTGCGGCTGGCGCGGGAGGCGGCGGCAACCCTCCCAGACCTGCAAACGGCTGAGCAAGTCGGCATCGCTTACACCGACGCGGCGGTGGCCACCAAGCGCGGTTTGATCGCCTTGACGCTGGTGGCCGTCCCGCCGCCAGGATCGAGCGAGTCCATCCACTGGCATCAAGTGTCAGACACCAGCGATGCTATCGACCTGAAATGCCTGATCAATGTGCATACCTACGCATGGCAGCTACTTCAAATTCTGGATCACCCCTCCCCCGCTATCAAAAGAGATAGCTAAATCCGACAATCTAAGGCAACATATGGCTTTACAATATCATCATGAATGATCGCATCCAGGAGGCCATCCATTCCGCCGACCTGGCTTTCGAAGCGAAACCCAGGGGTAAATTGAGGCGGCTGTGGGACAATCTGACCAGGCCACGGGCCATAGATGAGGATGAGGCCCGGCACGAGTACATGACCCGGGTGATCCTGTTATTAATGGCAATCGTGATGTCCATTTCTACCGTGCCGGTCTTGCTTGGATGGGTGCTGGGGACTTATGAGAACGCCGACGCCGGCATCATGTTGGTGAGCGATGCGGTGATCTTTGTTGGTTTTCTGTTGACCCATCGTTGGGACTGGCGCCCGGGCAGCTACATCCCGTCGATCACCTTCTTTATCCTGGCATCATTAATTACGTATAATGCGGGGGTTTATACCACCGGAATGCTCTTTTACGTGGTCGCCATCTTGCTATCTGCCATACTGATTGGTGTCCGGGCGCAGTTCATCATGGCCGCATTGAGCGTTGGAGCCTACCTGCTCTTCGGGTGGATCAATGATCCTGAGTCGCTCAGCTTCCTGCCCACCATTGCCATTATCGTAAGCAGCTGTTTTGCGGGAATTGCTCTTTTGCAATGGTTGTTAATCAGCTTGCTGCAGTCCGCTCTCAAACGCTCTCGACTGTATTCAGAAAAACTGGAACAGCGTTCCTCCGAGCTGACCGGGGTGAATATAAAGCTACAGCAAGAGGTCGGGGAGCGACAACGGGCAGAGAGTCTGCTCCGGGAAAGTGAAAAGCGCTATCGCACTCTATTCGAGAGGGCTCCTATCGGGCTCGGAGTGGCGGATTCGAAGGGGAAATTGATCGACTTTAACGCTGCCATGCTGAGGCCAGGTGGGTATACCCAGGAAGATGGCGCGGCGATCAAAAACGTCGCCGAATTGTATTACGACCCGGTCGAGCGAGAAAAGGCCTTAAGCATCGCCAGGGAGCAGGGTTTTTTGCACCAATATGAAGTGCGCTTCAAAGGCAAAGACGGCAATCCTTATACCTCTCTCCTCAGCCTGACACCGGTAGAAATCGATGGCAGGCAATGCTGGCAGGCCATGGTAGAGGACATCACGGAGCGCAAACGTGCCCAAGAAGAATTGCTGGCCGTCCACCGGGCACTCAAGGTACTCAGCAGCTGCAACCAGGCAGTCATCCGGGCGAGTAACGAATTCGAATTGCTGCAAGAAGTTTGCAAAATTATCACTGAAGAAGGCAGTTATCATTTCGCCTGGGTCGGATATGGCGAACAAGATCAGAAAGAGACGATCCGCTCATTCCCACAGGCCGGGTTTGAAGCCGGGTATCTCGAGAAGCTGCCCCTGAGCGACTCCGGAAACAGCAGAACCGATCAAGGTGCTCCACCTATCCAGACAGGGAGACTGCTCATCTCCAAAAGGATCGAGACTGATCCGCATCTAATTCGCCGGCGCTTAGAGGCGCTTACCCGCGAATACACTTCATCGATTTCCTTACCGCTGGAGGCCGGGGATAAAAGCGTAGGCTCACTGAATATTTACTCGGAAGAAGCGGATACATTCCGGCCAGAGGAAGTCGCTCTGCTCCAGAAGCTGGCCGATAACCTGGCGTTTGGCATAGCCACCCTGCGCACGCGCACCCAACACCTAGAAGCTAAGGAGCGCATTCAACGCCAGCTGGTAAGTATGTCCGCCCTGCGCACCATCGATATGACCATCACCGCCAGCCTTGATCTGCGCTTTACTTTCGATGTGATCCTGGCTCAAATAACGAGTACGCTGGAGGCGGATGCTGCCACAATCCTAGTGTACCAACCCCGCGCCCAAACCCTCGATTACGTGGCTGGTCGTGGCTTCCGTACCAACGCCCTGCAGCACACTCATCTACGGTTAGGCCAGGGTATAGCTGGACGGGTCGCCCTGGAACGGGAGATCATCCATACACCTCATCTCAACGAAACCGACACCAGCCTCAAGAGTTCTCCACGGCTGCTGGAAGAGGATTTTGTCGAATATCTTGGAGCGCCATTGATGGCCAAAGGGCAAATCAAGGGGGTGCTGGAGATCTTCAACCGTTCCACGCTTACCCTTGACCAGGAGTGGATGGATCTCTTGAAAGCCATGGCAGCGCAAGCCGCCATCGCCATTGACAACGCCGAGCTGTTCAGAGACTTGCAGCAGTCCAACCAGGAGATCCTGATGGCTTACGAGTTCACCTTGGAGGGCTGGGCCAAAACGCTGGAATTGCGCGATGGCGAAACTCAGGGACACACCGAGAGGGTAACCGATATGACGTTACGCCTGGCGCGTGCTATGGAAATTGATGAAGAATGGCTGGTGCACGTCCGCCGGGGAAGCCGCCTGCACGATATCGGTAAGATGGGTATCCCTGACAGCATCCTGCTCAAACCGGGACCATTGACGGACGAGGAGTGGGAGACCATGCGACGCCACCCAGTCTATGCCTACGAGTTGCTCTCGCCCATCCCCTACTTGCGCCCGGCGCTGGACATCCCTTACTGCCACCACGAAAAATGGGATGGCACGGGGTATCCGCGGGGCCTAAAAGGTGAACAGATCCCTCTGGCGGCGCGCATCTTCGCCGTAGTGGACGTGTGGGACGCGCTGCGCTCTGACCGTCCCTACCGGGGAGCCTGGCCCGAGGAAAAGGTGAAGCAGTACTTGCAGGAGCAGGTGGGAAAACACTTCGACCCGCAGGTGGTGGAGGCTTTTCTGAAGTTGATCTAAAATCACCTCCGTATCACGTCACATATTGCAATCCTGCTTAAGGTATGATATAAATACTCCGCCTTAGCCCTAAACGACATTCCGGGTCTACGAGAGGGAGGCGCGTTACCCGATTTTTTGAAAATAATGAGACGCAGCGTGGAGCCGTAAACTCTACGGGCCAGGGCTTATGATCGCGTCGCCCCCATCGTCTAGGGGACTAGGACGTAGCCCTTTCAAGGCTAAAACCAGGGTTCGAATCCCTGTGGGGGCACAAGTCTAACCGCTCAGCTGCCAGCTGGGCGGTTTTTTGATTCCGTCACTTGACCACTATCCGATAATCCGCTATACTGACAACCGGATGAACGGAATTTCCGGAGAAAAACATGAAGACGGTCTATCAAATACAAGTAGGGCGCCGCGGCGTAATCACCTTCCCCAAAGAGTTGCGGGATCAGAACAATATTGCAGATGGCGAAATCCTCAACCTGATTGAATTATCCAATAACGTCATTGTGATCAGCCGGCGCCGCTCCCGGATCGATGAAGTTGCTAACAAACTTGCTCAGGTGATAAAGCCCATTTCTTAAATGCCAATACGGGTTCCAGCTTGACCATCCGCATCGGCACACCGGGGGATTTAATCCAGGCATTGGAAGACGAATTCACTCAATCTTGACGGAAATGTGACCAGATAGCAAGTGGTCAAAAGCTAATTGAACTACTGCCTCAACACGAGTTGCCTTAGAATTCCCATGAATTTTCTCATATTCGTTTAAGATTAATAACCTCAAGTTTATATTACACTCTATATCCAGATGGGTTTCCACATCGATTCCCCAACCAGCTGATCAAAGCCTGGTGCAGTTTGCCTGCGTATCCCCTCAAACAGAAGGGGATGTGGCTGAAGACACACCGTTTGCACATTTTGCAGCCACGCTCCCCTATTCACTTGGAGAATACTTGTCGTTCCCGGCAAGAGAAAATAACATGGAAGAATCCGCGGCTTCAGATCCGAGACTATGGCATGATCGCCTGCGGCGCCTGCGCGCCGGCCTAAGGACTGCCCTGCCGTTCATTTCCGGTGTGCTCGCGGCTCTCGTAGCGCTTCTGATCTACAATCTGCTTTTTCCTGGGCCTGCTCCGCTGACCGCCGGCGAGGTCAACGACACAGTCGCCCAGGCGCTGGCATCCGCTACCCCGCCACCCGCCTTTTCCACACGCGTGTTTCAGGTGATCCAGCCATCGCTGGTCGTCGTCCAAACCCGGTCTCCGGGCGAGAACGGCGATGAGGATAAGGGTTTAGGGAGCGGTGTGCTGATTA
This sequence comes from Anaerolineales bacterium, assembly GCA_035643335.1. GTDB lineage: Bacteria > Chloroflexota > Anaerolineae > Anaerolineales > UBA4823 > DASQQR01. The sequence continues at coordinate 1,882 of DASQQR010000457.1, read as the reverse complement.
CCGACCGAGGTGATGTCCTCACCAGCTTACACGTGGTCACCGAGGCGACGGAGATTTTGCTCACCTTCGCGGACGGCACCCAATCCGCGGCGGAAGTGACGGTTAAACAACCGGAAAATGATATCGCGGTCTTACAGCCAGACCATCTCCCGGCGCTGCTCGTGCCCGCCACGCTGGGAAGCCCCGATGCCATGCGGATTGGCGACGAGGCCTTCGCGGTCGGTAATCCTTTTGGACTGTATGACTCGATGAGCGCCGGTGTAATCTCCGGTTTTGACCGTTCTTTCGAACCGGCTGATGGTGGGCCAAAACTGGAAGGGCTGATTCAAGTTGATGCGGCCGTGAATCCTGGCAACTCGGGCGGCCCACTGCTTAATCGCTATGGCCAGGTGATCGGCATCGTAACCGGGATCGTCAATCCGGCAAAGGAGAATTTCTTCGTGGGAGTGGGATTTGCTGTGCCCATTACTATAGCGGTCGGCGGGATTGGTTCACCGCCTTATTAGCCACGGGAAAAGTTGAATCCTTCGACATGCTCAGGGCGGCGGGTTGAAGGTTGCCTTGGACAAGGGTTCTGGTTGGCGGCCTGACCGCAGAGCGGTGGGGGAGTTTCCCACGCAGAGCGGGGGAAACAGGAAAAAAACAGGGAAAGAGGGCAGAGCGTTCGGAAGGTAAATTCAAACGAGTTTCCGAATACTCTCAGCAAATATGTAAAAGGAGATGAGGCATGGTACCAAGCGCGAATCGCGAGCATGCAAAGCCAATGGAACGTCTGTTGTATGAGGTCAAGAAGATCATCGTCGGGCAGGACCACCTATTAGAGCGCCTGATCGTCGCGCTGCTGGCACGCGGACACATTCTTGTCGAAGGTGTGCCGGGGCTGGCGAAAACCATGGCGATCAAAACGCTGGCGGAGGCGATCGGCGGCGAATTCAAACGGATCCAATTCACGCCCGACCTGGTGCCCGCGGACTTGATCGGGACACGCATCTACAACCAGAAAACGGGGGAATTCAACACCTCACTCGGCCCGGTGTTTACCAATCTGTTGCTGGCGGATGAAATCAATCGCGCGCCTGCAAAAGTACAGAGCGCCCTGCTCGAGGTGATGCAGGAGAAACAGGTAACCATCGGACGCCAGACATTCCAGGTGCCAGATCCGTTCCTTGTGCTGGCAACCCAGAACCCCATCGAGACCGAAGGCACGTACGCTTTGCCGGAGGCACAGGTGGATCGCTTTATGCTCAAAGTGCTGGTCGATTATCCCAACCCGACCGAGGAATTCGTGATCGTTGAACGCATGACGAGCGCATTGCAGTCCGTGCAAAACGTGTTGACCACCGAAAGAATGCTGGAATTACAGAAAAAGGTAGACAGCGTGTACGTGGACCCGGCGCTCATGGAATACTCGGTGCGGATGGTCACTGCCACCCGCAAGCCCAAGGAGTACGGCCTGGGTGAATTAGAGCACTACATCCTGTTTGGAGCCAGTCCGCGGGCATCCATCAACCTGATTCTCACCGCACGGGCGCTCGCTTTTGTGCGGGGGCGCGATTATGCGCTTCCCCAGGATGTTTTGGACATGGCGCTGGACGTGATGCGCCATCGACTTGTGTTGTCGTATGAAGCGCTGTCGGATAACATGACCGGCGACGACCTGCTGAAAAAGATCCTCGACCAAATACCGATTCCAGTAGTGCCTTTACATGAGCACAGCGACATCCGCTCCAACGCCTGAACGTATTTTACAGCGCCTCGATTGGCAAGTCATCCGCCGGCTGGATGGGCTGCTGCAGGGCGATTACCGGAGCCTCTTTTACGGTTACGGGGTAGATTTCGCCGACCTGCGCGAATACCAACCCGAGGATGACATTCGCTACAT
>DASQQR010000456.1:0-8916 GCA_035643335.1 Anaerolineales bacterium | reverse complement strand
CCATCGCTAACGTGATAAGTGAACGCATCCATCCCTAGAAAATTCTGGTTGGGAGTATATGCAAATGAGCCGTCATTGTTCAGGGTCAATGTGCCATTGCTGGTCCCGAAATCCAAAACCGCGCTGAGCGCATCCCCATTGGAATCAAAATCATTTGCCAGCACACCCGGCGAAGACACGGTCAAAGTGCTGCTGAATGGGATTGTGTAGGCATCATTAATGGCCACTGGAGCGGCATTTCCCGCCTGAACCTGGATGGTCACGCTGGCCGGATTTGAATCCAGAGTCCCATCGTTAGCATGGTACGTGAAGCTATCCTGGCCGGTAAAGTCCAGGCTGGGGATGTACACAAAGGATCCATCCGGATTCAGGATCAGTGAATCGCTGGCCGTCGGCGAGTCGATGATGGCAGTGAGTGGCTCTCCGTCCAGATCGACATCGTTGGTCAACACGCCGGAGATCGCCGGCACGTTCAGCGTGGCGTTCATAGAAACCGTATAGCTATCATTCGACGCCACAGGAGGATTAATAGCGCTGGCTCTGGCTGGAAAGCTTTGCCACTCATGTGCGGGCAAAGTGCCGGGAAGGACCAGCGCTCTGCCATTTGCATAGCTCAAGCCCAATAGAATGACCAGGCCTGCCAGCATTAGCCCCGCGAGGGATGATCGGCTAACCATTTTTCTCCCAACCCTTCTCCTCAATAAACGTAGAAATCATAGCCTGGAAATGCTCCACATTTCCAAGCCACAACTCATCTTTTAAACAATATACCCTGAGAAGGGATCCGGAATCAATAGGAAATCTCTACCAAGCCATGCTTCATTAATTCAGGTTCTTCCGCTTTCAGCGGGATGAGACCAGGGTCTGGTAGGTTGTGGGCGTGCTGCGTACGCCCACAACCTACCAGACCCGGCCTTTTTTCCCGTTATAAACGGGAGAGCCCTAATTCAAATCAGGTAGTTGGTTAAAAAGGAAGGGGAATTGGGGGTTGCGCCGGCCCAATCCCCCTTCACCTACTCCCCGCTTATCGGGATGCTAATGGCAGGTAGTACCGGTTTGCCTTAACCAGCCAGATATAGACCAGCGCGGAAGGATTGCCGCTGGCGTCGTAGGCCCTGGCGTTGACTTGATTCCATCCCATGTTCAGCGTGCTGGTGTCCAGGTCCCAGCGATAGGGCGGCGAATAGACCATCCCAATTTCAATATTCATCTTTTTGGGAGCATCCCAACGATAGAAGCGCACACTGGCCACCCCCACGTTGTCGCTGGCCGTTACCTCCAGCCGGACAATTTCATCTCCAACGTCGAATTTACCTCCACCTCCCGCCGGAGCGATCCAGATCACCTGAGGTGCCTGGTTATCGGCCTTCAAAACCTCGATCGCCACCTGGACGGGTAGGGATTCAAGCAGGCCATCACTAGCGCGGTATTCAAAGGAATCGCCTCCATAAAACCCGGCTTGCGGCGTGTAGGTGAAGGATCCGTCGCCATTTAGCGTTAGAGATCCGTGAGGCGTGGTGCTTTCCAGAACAGCCAGGAGCGGATCGCCATTGGCATCGCTGTCATTGATCAATACGCCGGGCGCGGGCACCACCAGAGGGCTTCCTTGCACGGTCGAGTAGGCATCGCCGGTCGCACTGGGGGCGATATTGGCTTCCAGCACATGGAGGGTCACCGTGCCGGAAGCGGAATCCAGGCTGCCGTCGTTGGCGTGATAGGTGAAAGAATCCAGGCCGAAATAGTTGAAGTCCGGCGTGTAGGAGAATGACCCGTCGGCACCCAGCACAAGCGTTCCATTCGATGGCTGGCTGTCCAGGATTGCGATCAGGTCGTCACCATTGGCATCCGTGTCGTTGGCCAGCACCCCGGGCGCCGACACGCTCAAGGCGTTATTCACCGGCAGGCTGTAGACGTCATGATTGGCATTGGGTGCCAAATTCCCAGTCTGGACGTTGAGTGTAACCGTGGCTGGGCTGGAGCTCAACGAGCCATCGTTCGCGTGGTAGGTGAAACTATCGGTGCCAACGAAATCAAGGTTGGGGGTGTAAGTGAACGAACCATCCGAGTTGAAATTGAGCGCCCCGCTCGCCGGGTTCGATTCGAGGACCGCAGTGAGCGAGTCCTCGTTGGCGTCCGTATCGTTGCCCAGCACGCCCGGCGGCGGCACACTGAGGGGCAGGTTAACACCCGTGGAGTAGGCGTCATTCGTGGCGGAGGGCGGAAGGTTGCCCGGCTGCACAGAGATCGTCACTGCCGCCGGGGCGGAATTCAGGGCGCCGTCGTTGGCATGATAGGTAAAGGTATCCTGTCCGACGAAGCCAATAGCCGGGGTGTACCTGAACGAACCGTCCGAATTCAAGGATAGGCTTCCCTCCGTCGTGGTCGCCTCCAAGATCGCGGCGAGTGGATCGCCGTCCGGGTCGCTGTCGTTAGCCAGCACGCCAGATGCCGCGGCGACATTTAAGGTCGAATCCTGCAACATGGCATAGCTATCGTTGGCAGCCACGGGTGGATGGTTCTGACTGGTCACCGTCACGCTCACCTGAGCATCGGAGGTGGCCTGGCCATCACTGACCGTGTATGTGAAGACGTCCGTGCCGGAGAACGAGGATAAGGGCGTGTAGGTGACCTGATCGTCGCTCAAAACGCCCGGCGAACCGTTGTCAAATCGCACGACGGTGGCGCCGTTCACCGAGGTAATGTCGAAACCTGCCAGCAGGAGCGTATCCCCTTCGACATCGGTGTCATTGCTCAGCACTGCGATGGTCACCGGCACCGTCGAACTGGTCGCGGCCGTATCGTCCACCGCGTTGGGCGGATCATTGACCGGATTGACGGTCATGTAGACGGTCGCCGTGGAGCACTCCGCATCCCTATCGCAAAGGCGGTAGACATAACTGTCGGGACCATAGTAGTTTAAAGCCGGGGTATATGTGATGATGTTCTTATTTTTGACCACCGCCGAGCCATGGGACGGCCCGCTGATCACCTCCAGCGTATTAGGCTGCTCACCGGTGATATCGTTGTCGGTGACCCGGGTGTCGCGCAGAGTATCTTCATTGGTGGAATCGGTATCATCTACCGCCACCGGGAACACGCCCGCAGCCGGCGCCCACAGTCCCCCTAACGGCCGGGCAGCCGCCAAGGCTCTGCCGTTGGCCAAAGCCACGCTGAGAATTATCGCCAGGCCAACCCATGCCAGCCGAGAAAAACCCAATGGCAACTTCATTTGCTCTCAGCCCTCGAAATCTATAAAGAACGTATCTTCTCAATCATTGAGGGGGTGAGTGTTTCCTATTGAGAAGTTACTAAAGAACGTCTATCCATAAGGAGCGTTGTGCGAGTAAACTCGAAAATTGAAGTGACCGCCCCACGTGTGGAGGATCACTAATTACTAATATAATTAATAATGACTTAAAAATCAATAGGGATTCCTGACAATTTTCCTCCAACTTTGGCAAGGTCGGGGTGTTGGGGCGGCGCAGGCTAGGCCGCCCCAAGACCCCGTTTCGTCGTTCCCAAAAAAGGCTTGAATTCTCCGGGCTTGTCGAGTAGAATCCGCCTACCATGGTACAAGCACTCTCACGCCGTGATTTCCTCAAACTGGGAGGCCTGGCGCTAGGCAGCCTGGCCTTTCGTCCCTTCTTCCCGCGCGGGAGTGACCAGGATGATGGCGACCTGGCACGCGTGACCATACACGAGATCGATTTGCACGGCGAAGGTAACGACAGATCCGAGATCGTCGGCAAACGGTCCCGCGACCAGCTGGTCCACATCTACTACGAAGTTGAGGACACCGAGGGACCCCAATTCTACAACCGCTTGTGGTACCGGGTGTGGGGCGGCTATCTGCACAGCGCCTACCTGCAGCGGGTGCAGATCGATTTCAACGAGCCCCTGTCCGAAATCCCTGAAAAGGGCCAATTGTGCGAAGTCACCGTACCTTTCACCCAATCCTATAGCTATTCGCGTTACGACGGCTGGCGCTACGAATATCGCCTCTACTACCAAACCACGCATTGGGCCACCGGGGTGGACCAGGGACCGGACGGCGAGCCCTGGTACCGGATCACAGACGAGCTACAGCCCGTCGACTACTACGTTCCGGCCATTCACATGCGTCCGATCCCAGCCCAGGAGATCGCTCCCATCTCCCCTGATGTGCCGGCGACCGATAAGCGTATTGAGATCAGCCTGGCCTCACAGATCCTGTGGGCCTTCGAAAAGGAGCAACAGGTTTACGAGGCGCGCATCTCCTCGGGCATTCAGCGCAGCACGCCCCCGGAAAATGCGGTCGAGACCGAGACACCCAAAGGCCGCTTCAACATCTACTCGAAAATGCCCTCCAAGCACATGGGGGATGGCAACCTGATGCGAGGCGACCTGGATCTGGACGCCTACGAATTGGTGGGCGTGCCCTGGACCAGCTTCTTCGCCGAAGGCGGCTATGCCATGCACGGCACCTACTGGCATAACAATTTCGGCTGGCCGATGAGCCACGGCTGCGTCAACATGCGCAACGAAGACGCCAAGTGGATCTTCCGCTGGAGCACGCCAGTCAACGCAGAGCCGGTCGTCGAAAAGACCGGCTACGGCACGCGGGTCCACGTGTATTGATAGAATAGGACATGCAGGGTCGAAATATAACCCGCCGGGACTTCCTCAAGCTCAGCGCGCTGGCCTGGACCTCCCTGGCCTGGCGACCTTTGCGCGCCACCCTGCCCCCGGACGAGAAGACCGAGCCGCTGGGCGTTGGGCGCGTCACGGCCAGCGGGATCCGCATCTACCAGGAACCGTCTTTCAAGGGCGAGCGCCTGGGTTGGCGCACGCGTGACCTCCTGGTGGACATCATCGATGAATTCGACTCCCCCCACGGCCCGGCCTACAACCCGCGCTGGTACCGGGTGGTGGGAGGATATGCCCATAGCGGATACCTGCAGCGGGTCGAGGCCGCCCACCTGAACGAACCGCTGCGCTGGGTGCCTGAAGACGGGCGCCTGGGCGAGGTCACGGTGCCCTACACCCGGTCCATGCGCTACCTGCGGGGCGGGGATTGGCAACCACTCTACCGCCTCTACTACAGCTCCGTGTACTGGATCACCAGCCTGGATGAGGGTCCTGACGGCCAGCCCTGGTACGGCCTGACCGACGACCGCCTGCGCGTGGTGTACCACGTGCCGGCCGCCCATATCCAGCCCATACCCCTCGCTGAAGTGCGCCCCATCTCGCCTCACGTACCGGCCGAAGAAAAGCGCATTCAGGTCTCCCTTACCAAGCAGACCCTGACCGCGTATGAAGGCGAACAGGTTGTCCGACGGGCAAAGATCTCAAGCGGGCTGCCCACGCCCGGCCCTACCCTCAACGGGATCCCTACCGAGACGCCTCCCGGAAATTACCGCGTCTCCATGAAGGTCCCCTCCAGGCATATGGGCGATGGCGAGCTCACGGACAGCCTGGACGCCTACGAGCTGCCCGGCGTGCCCTGGGTGAACTTCTTCCATGCTTACGGCATCGGCTTCCACGGCACCTATTGGCACAATAATTTCGGGACGCGCATGAGCCACGGCTGCGTCAACATGCGCAACGAGGACGCCAAATGGCTGTTCCGCTGGACGACCCCGCAGATCGATCACACCGAGTGGTACAAGCAGGGCCGCGGCACAGTCGTCCAGGTAGCCTGAATCGCACCTCCTGATCTAGCCCTTTCCCTGTCAGCCACGAGAAACCGGATTAATCAAATAGAGGTGAGTTATGGATATTGATATAACCCCGGCCCTGGAGCGCATCAACGAAATGGCCACCAACTTCATCGCCAGCCTGCCGAACCTTGTTTTGGCGATCATCGTGTTCGTGCTGTTCTTCCTGTTGGCCAAGGGGATCCAGCTGCTGGTGCGCCGCGTAGCGATCCGCTCGGGATTGGGCGTCGGCGCCGGCCTGGTTTTCGGGCGCCTGGTGCAGTGGGGGACCGTGCTGGCTGGCCTCGTTATCGCGGCCTCCGTGGTCTTCCCCTCCCTACAAGCTGGAAATATCGTCGAGCTGCTCGGCATCACCAGCATTGCCATCGGCTTTGCCTTCCGAGACGTAGCCCAAAACTTCCTGGCCGGTATCCTCTTGCTCCTCACCCGGCCCTTTCGCATCGGGGACCAGATCATCGTCAGCGGCTTCGAGGGCACGGTCGAGGACATCCAGACGCGGGCCACCTTCATCCGCATGTACGACGGCCGGCGCGTGGTGATCCCCAACGCCAACCTGTTCATCGAGTCGGTCATCGTCAACACAGCGGCCCCAACTCGCCGTTCCCAATACGACTTCGGCATCAGCTACGAGGCCGACCTCGAGCAAGCCCGCAGATTGGTGCTGCGCGCCATATCCACTGTGGAGGATGTGCTGCCGGACCCACCGCCCGATACCCTGGTGGTCCAGCTGGGTGAATCGACGGTCAACGTGCGCGCCCGTTGGTGGACAGACTCGCGCCGCAGAGAGGTAATCGCCGTGCAGGACAGGGTGATCGCGGCGATCAAGCGTGAACTAGAAGACAACGGCATTGACATGCCCTACCCCACCCAAAAGGTGCTGCTGCACGATGAGACCAGTTCCGGCCGGGCCCACCGACCCGCTCTCGCACCGTGAGCCCGTTCGAATAAGGATAGAGGCAGGCGGTGAAGTATTGACGAAAGACAAGGGAGGAGGGGTTGGGAGCCATATATGTGGGGGTATTAGCGGAATATGGACATATATGGGGGGAGGGGGATTTGTTCCCATTTGTTATTTGATTTAACTTTTTCGAGGATCAAATCAGCGATTAGCGGTTGGCGGTTAGCTTTTCGCAATCGGCGAATGGAGGGTTCGAGGGGGACGGGAGACTCGAGACGGGGCGATGGCCTAAATGTAGGGGGTTGAAAGTTGAAGATGGGATAAAGCTGATCAGCGTGCATGAGTGGCGACCCTCCCTTGGTTGGTGCTGATGGTGAGGCTTTGACGGTTTCAGAACAAACGTTTTGCTTACAGGGCTAATTATACAAGTTTTCCTCCCATTTCATCAATACCGAGTTTGGTAATTTTGGCTTACAGTTTTGAAAGGAGTGGAAGAATGCAAGATTGGGTGCTTGGGGGCCATTACAAGTGGTCAGGGGGCGAAAGGGCCACAGGAGCCAGGGGATTGAACCACTGAGGCACTGATTTTTATGATTGCGCTGATTTGGCAGCTGTTTCAAGCGTGTGCAGCGAGGTGTGGGAATTGGATGGTTGTCAACGGACGGGAGACGGGAGATGGGTTGGCGGGAGATTCGGTGCCAGCAGTATCTATTGGTCAGGTATGAGCCAATGTCCGCTAATCGTTCTTCGCCACATATGGAAGATATACCATGTTGTCTTCAGATGGCAAGGGTGTTTCGGTAGGCGTCTCTGAGGGGGTTGGCGATGGTGTTGGCGTAGGTACACTTGAACCACCGAGCACGCCATGAACATAGACGTGATGCAGCGGCGCACCCGCGGTTGTATCGTCCGAGGCCAGGACGACGAGGCCCGATGCATCGGTCAGGTTCTGCTTGGTAGAGGTGGGGTTGTTGATGTCTATATAGGTATCGCTGGCGATCAACAGCGGAGCATCCGAGCCGGCTTTGCGCTGGCAGTTCAAAGGCGAGAAGGATATTGAAGCCAGAGAGCTCGAGTTGTAGCAAATCGCCCCGCCACTCTCACTACCTACATAGACGACGTATACCTTGTTTTCATCCTCGTGGACCAGCACAATCGGGCGGGTATCAGCGCTACCAAACGTGCTGATGGTATGGGAGGTAAAGGTATTGGCAGCGCTACGCACGAACAGCATGATTACGGGATCTGTGCTGGCAGTATTTTTATCGGTTTTAACCGCCGCAAACACCTTTCCATCGCTGGTTTTCGCCAGGTTGATGTGGTCGTTAGGGCCCTTGTAGCCATAGCTACCTGGATCGAGGGTTTCAAGCGTCCAATTGGACACCGGGGAGGGATGGGCCGCGGCATGGTAGGCAAAGTGGAAATCACCGGTGATCTGGTTCGACCACATAACCCCCACCTGATCAGCGAAAGCAATAAGCGAAGAAATGTCCTCCCCAAGAACCTGTGCAGCCGTATCGATACCGGTTACGTCCATCAGTGCAACAGGCGTGGCCCAACTGGTATCATCGCTGGAAAGGGTCGTGTAGTTGATATAGACGCTGTATTGAGGAGCCAAAGGATCTGACCCTGGGATCTCTGACACGAAGGTAACCCAGAGGCGACCAGTTGAATCTTTGTCCAGGACCAGGTTCTCAGAAGTGTGGCTGTTGATGGTGACGGGAAAAGATCCATCCAGGGAATAGGTTTTGGAGCCGGTGTCGTAGCTGAAACGGTACAACCGGGCGCTGTTATCGCTCGCCTGATTTGGTTTTCCCAGCTGGGCATAAACATGAGAGGCAATATAGAGCTTGGTGCCATCCCAGAGTGCGTCCGCCTTGGTCGTTGCGCGGTTATCTACGGCCACATTTGTGCTTTGCCATGACTGCGAAGCCCAGTCCAGTTTATAAATTTGGTACTCCGATTCGGTTTCGTTCCAGAGCACTCCCCACCAGTAGCTGTCATGAAACCATAATTTGCTCTCAGGTTTCTCGCCAGTAGGCGCGGATACAACCGTCGTGCCATACGAAAAGTCCAGGTATCCAGCCAGATTAAGGGGATCCGAGGCGTATGCCTGGGCAAAGATGACCACGGCGATCACCAATCCCAGAAGGACGGCGATGCGTTTCCCACCTATCCGCAGAGTCAATGGCATTTATATTTTCTCCGCTTTCCTAATTTGCAAGGGTACCTCATCATCGCTTCATAGTCTATGGTTCAAAAGTACTGTGACCGTTTCAAAACTGGGGTTTAATAGTGTTTCCGGGGCGATTGGCCAAGCGC
>DASQQR010000455.1:0-2403 GCA_035643335.1 Anaerolineales bacterium | reverse complement strand
GCCGTCTGGCAGATCAGGTGGGCGATTACCACCGATCACAATCGTGGCGCCCTCCTGTCGGGCGATACTCATATAGTTGTGCACTCTTTGCCAGTGGTCAGGATGGATCAACGGCCCAACTTCAGTCTGGGGATCATTTGGATCACCAACCCTGATAGTGCCCACCCGTTCAGCCAGCCGGGCAAGGAAATCGTCGTAGATCGATTCCTGAACCAACAGACGTGATCCGGCCGTGCAACGCTCCCCATTCAGCGAATAGACCTGCCAGATAGCGCCATCCAGAGCGCGATCCAGGTCGGCGTCCTCAAATATGATTGTGGGGTTTTTACCACCCAATTCCATCGAGTAACGCTTGAGGGTAGCGGCGCCGTTGCGGATGATCTCCTGACCCGTTGCGGTCTCGCCTGTGAACGAAATCAGCTGCACGCCGGGGTGGGCCACAATGGACGCACCGGCGCTTTCGCCAAATCCATGCAACACGTTGAAGACGCCCGCGGGGAGATCCGCTTCCAGGATAATCTGGGCCAGCTTATCCGCCGAGAGCGGCGCCCACTCGGCCGGTTTAAGGATGCAGGTATTGCCAGCTGCCAGGCACGGTGCAACCTTCCAGGTTTCCAACATAAAGGGCACATTCCACGGAGTGATCAGCCCGGCGACACCTACCGGCCGGTGGATCGTGTAATTCATAAATTTTCGGTCCTTGGAGTAAGATTCTCCGGTGATCTTGGTGGCCATATCCGCAAAGAAATAAAAATTCCGCGCAGCGCGAGGGACGGCGCCCTCTTTAATCTGGCTGGCCGGCACACCGGTGTCCATGATCTCGACGTCAGCTATTTCACTGGCGTGCTTTTCAATCAAATCACCAATCCTGCGCAGCGCCCTGGCGCGCTCTTCGGCTGGAAGCCTGGGCCAAGGTCCCTTGTCAAAAGCCTCCCGGGCGGCAATTACGGCCCGGTCGGCGTCAGCAGCCGTCCCCGAAGCGACCTCAGTGATCGGTTTGTTGTCGGTTGGGTTTAGCGTTTCAAATGTGCGACCTTCAATTGAGGGAACGAACTCGTTATTTATAAAGTGACCTATCATCCTATTCTTTCTATTTACCTATTCAACTTCTTCTGAGACAACCTGATTCTCCAACAGTCCCAGCCCATCGATCTCCAAGCGGAGCTGATCGCCAGGGTGCACATGCGAAATCCCCTTCGGAGTCCCGGTCCAGATCATGTCTCCGGCTTCGAGGGTCATGATCATGGAGATAAACTCGATTAGTTCCGGCACAGAACGAAGCAAGTGAGAGGTATTCCCCTGCTGGCGCAGTTCGCCATTGACGAAGGCGCGCAGCTCTAGGCTTCCTGGATCGGGAATCTCGTCCGGGGAGACGATATAGGGCCCTACAGGGCCGAAGGTATCGTAACCCTTGGCACGCACCGGAGGGCGATAAAAGTCACCCACAAAATCGCGCACGGTGATGTCATTGGCAATTGTGTAGCCGGCAATAACCTCCTCAGCCTGTGCCGCGGGTACGTTGCGGCAGCGGCGCCCGATGACAACCGCCAGCTCCACCTCATAATGCATATACTCAACTCCGGTCGGGTAAACGACCGGTGCCCGGTGACCCACCAACGAACTAACTGGCTTAAAGAACAGGGCGGGGTCCGGAGGCAATGGCACATTCAGTTCTGCAGCGTGCTCGGCGAAATTAAGCGCCAGCCCGATGACCTTGGTGGGGCTGACTGGCGGGAGCCAAACCACCTGCTCAGGGGAGTAGATCTTGTCCCCGCTGGCTACCAGGTGGCCATCCTCCCGCACTGTGCCACGCTGAATATTCCCGTCGACGGCAAAGCGAGCCAACTTCACGCCTCCACCTCCCGCAGACGTCTCTTATACACGGTGCTCAAGAAGGCGCGGATCGGTGGGGTAACCAGGGGATCATCGTCCAGGATCATGGTGTAGTGATTCACGTCCGGCAGATCTACGCGCCAGCAATCCGGAATCCAGTTCACAAAAGCGGCAGCCTCCCGTTCGTCCAGAATGTGGGCACGATCGCCTAGCAAGCCCTTGCGTGGGCGGATAAAAAGGGTGGAGCATTGCATCGTCGGGAAGTGGACACACATGCTATAATAGAAGTGGATATCCAAATCACGCTCAATGGCCTGGGCTGAGGATTTCGAACGCACGGAACCACCGGGCAGCTGTTCTACATCCTCCCGCAGGTAACGTTCCAGGGTGCCGTTCCAAGGGCGGTAATAAGGGATCTCCTTCATAGCCTCCAAATAATCATTCATCGACGCATACGTAGTCTCCAGCCTACGTAAGGCCGGGCGCATGGCCTCCAGCACCTCCTGCTTGGGATCTGCGCCCCCGTCGATCATCACCAGGCAACGCACCCGCAGCGGGCGGATCGAAGCC
>DASQQR010000454.1:0-2190 GCA_035643335.1 Anaerolineales bacterium | reverse complement strand
CAGCGAACCCACACCACCGTGCACAAATCTGCTTGCCCGAAAGGCACGTTTTCCTGGCCCGAGAGCGCTGTAAAGGAACATGAAGGTGGTTCCTGAAGCGCGTGGGCCCTGCATACTGCCCATGACCGCAGAGACTCCCAGCGCAGCCTTTAGCACAGGAGTCCCAAACCACTCGTCCAGGAAATCCGCGACCGGCATGGGCAAAATCCGCAAGAAGTTCAGCATGTCTTCGCCACCAAGACCTTTTAGTTTTAGGGCTATGCGCAGCCAAGGGATCGTTTCAGCCAGCTTGTAGTGCGGAACGGTAGGAGGAGTCAGAGTTCGAATGGTTTCCAATACCTGGAGCCAAAGACCCACCTGATCCAAAAAGGGGGAGTACATTTCGGCATCCGCAGCAGAGAAACGAGCGATTTCCTGGGCAGTCTTTTCTGCATCGCGCCATAATACGAGCGGATTTCCACCCGGCTGAAGGGCAAAGATCATGACCGGGCTTTCGATAAATTGCAGACCAAAATCCTCAAGGTGAAGGTCATCCACGATCTCCGGGAGGAAGGATCCGGCGTCGTTGGAACCGGTATTCACCTTGAAGCCAGGAAAAACTGCTTCGGTGGCTGCTGCTCCACCCAACACGGGACGACGCTCAAGGACCAAGACTTTGAGACCCTTTTTTGCCAAATACCCAGCCGCGACCAGGCCATTATGACCGCCGCCAATGATCACAGCATCATAGGAGGATCTATTTGGATGATGGTTGGATGTTAACGCAGATGGTTGCACCGGTATTATCTCGGCAACTCAGGGACGCCAATCCTTCAGGATTTCCAAAGCGGCCAGTCTCCCTGGTGCGCCGGAGATGCCGCCACCGGGGTGAGTTCCCGAACCGCACTGGTAGTAATTGCGGATGGGCGTGCGATATTTGGCAAAACCTGGGGCTGGCCTGAGAAAGAAGAGCTGTGATAGGCTGAGCTCACCGTGAAAGATATTCCCTTGAGTCAGGCCGACCATCTGCTGCATATCCGGAGGCGTCAATACCTGGCGATAAAGGATGATATCTTTCAAGTTGGGAATATACTCGGCCAGGGTGCCAATCACACGATCCCCGAATTCCTCGCGGCGATCCTCCCAGGTACCATCTCTCAATTCATAAGGCGCGTATTGGACGAAACAGGACATGACATGCTTCCCAGGTGGAGCCATGTCTGGATCGATCATCGAGGGAATGACGATATCGATATACGGTTTTACGGAGAAATCCCCGTATTTAGCATCATCATAAGCGCGTTCGATATACTCGACGCTCGGGCTGATGGAGATTGCCCCGCGCAAGTGCGGGCCATCTCCGGGCATGCAAGCAAAGTCTGGGGCAGCAGCCAGCGCCAGGTTAACCTTTCCGGAAGATCCGCGGATGTTGTACTTGCGGATCGATTCGACCAGCCGCTCGGGCAGCAGGTCGCTATCCACCAGGTTCAGAAAGGTTTGCTTCGGATCCAGGCTGGACACGACGACATCGGCATCGATCTCGTCTCCGTTCTCCAGGACGACTCCGGCTGCCTTCTGGCCTCTCACGATCACCTGAGATACTGGCGACTGGGTGCGAAGTTCGGCGCCGAAGGATTGGGCTGCGCGAGCGATGGCCTGGGCAATGCCACCCGTGCCTCCCCTGGCAAATCCCCAGGCCCGAAAGGCGCCGTCAATCTCTCCCATATAATGATGCAGAAGCACATAGGCAGTTCCTGGTGAACGCGGTCCCAGATAGGTGCCAATGATCCCGCTGGCGGAGAGGGTACCCTTGAGCGGCTCCGATTCAAACCAACGTTCCAGGAAATCAGCCGAACTCATCGTCATCAAGCGCACCAGAGTAAAGAATTCCTCCTCCTCCAACCCCAAAAAGTGCCTGGCCATATCCGCCAGGGCGAGTAAATTAAAAGGGTTAAGGCTGGCAGGATCCGGTGGAACGATTCCCAAAACATACTTGACGGCTTTGGCCATCAAGTACATGCTACGGCTATAGTCGTCATAGGCGTCCGCATCGCGGGGAGAGAAACGCGCGATCTCCCGCATGGTGCGGAAATGATCCCCATCGCGGTAAAGACAGTCGCCGCCAGGCAGAGGGGTGAGTGTGCTCTCCAAGGGCAAGATGGTGAGGCCGTGCTGAGGCAACTTGAGATCATGGATGATCTCGGGTCTAAG
>DASQQR010000453.1:0-8851 GCA_035643335.1 Anaerolineales bacterium | reverse complement strand
CTGGTGGCTGTCAGCGCGCCGCGGCGACCCAATCAGGGCGTGATGGACCGTTCAGAAGTACGTGAGAATCTTTCACCGCCTCCCCGGCCAGGGCGCTGGACGAATTTCCGGCTGGCAGAATACGAACTCTGGCAGCATAACTTGCGTATCCCCCGGACGCCTGGAGAGAAGGAGGAGAGCCCGGCCTGGATGCAGATGGGTTTTACCCTCTTCCGGCGGCTGGAGAGCCTGAAATACCAGCCCTATCCCCAGGGAGATGCCGGGCGGCAAAGCTTAGAAGTATACCCGCACGCATGTTTTGCTGCTTTGTTAGACCGCATCCCATTTGCGAAGGACACTTTGGAGGGGAGGCTGCAACGCCAACTGATCTTGTTCGAGAACAAGCTGGACATCCCTGACCCAATGCGCGTATTTGAAGAAATCACTCGCCACCGCCTGCTACAAGGCATTTTGCCTTTGGACGATCTCTATCCGGCGGAGGAGCTGGATGCCCTGATAGCGGCGTATACCGCCTGGGTTGCAGCCACACAACCTGAACAGGTCACTTTGCTAGGTGATTCCGAAGAAGGGCAGATCGTTTTACCAGTGAGTAAATTGAAAAACTGTTACTGCGGCTCGCATGCCAAAGCATAAGACCAAACTCATCCTTAATCCGAATGCAGATTTGGGCCGCGCCTGGCGCTGGGCCTCCGATTTACGCCCCATCGTGGAGGAATTTGGGGGCGCAGATTGGACTGGGACTGTCTATCCAACCCACGCTTCGGAACTGGCCGCTCAGGCTGTGGAACAGGGCTATGAAATGGTCGTGGCTGTGGGCGGAGATGGAACCGTACATGAAGTGATCAACGGTCTAATGCAGTTCGCTCCCCAACGCCGTCCCCCGCTGGGCGTGGTGCCGATGGGCTCTGGCAATGACTTCGCCCACAATGCGGGTATTGAAAACCGGCCGGAGGTCGCGATGCGCCGGGTGTTCACCGGAACGCCCCGAAAAATCGACCTGGGATTGATTGAAGATGCGAGCGGTCGCCGCGAGTATTGGGATAACACCCTGGGCATTGGTTTTGACGCAACGGTTACCATTCGTTCCCACCGGCTGCCTCTATTGCGGGGTTTCCTGATGTATTTTGTGTCCGTGATTCAGACGATCATGCTCAATCACGTAGCCCCCAAAATGCGGATCGAGACCGATAACGAGCAATGGGAGGGGGAGACCTTAATGATTGTCCTGTGCAATGGACCGCGCGAAGGCGGTGGCTTCCTGGTCGCACCGGAAGCCTGCAACCATGACGGAGTATTGGATTACATGACAATCCGGCGCGTCTCTCGTCCGATGATGTTTCGTTTGATCCCCGAGGTGATGAGAGGTACGCATGGACGTTTCCCTCAAGTGCGCATGGGGCGGTTCCGGCGGCTATCCCTTACCTCAGAGGGCGCCGTGCACATTCACATCGATGGGGAAATCTTCGCCGGGTTTGGCACTGAAGTGCGCCAGCTTTCGGTTGAGGTGCTGCCCGAAGCAGTAGAAGTAATCGTTTGATAACAGGCAGATGCCCAGACTAGATCAGAGCTTGCAAAGTCAGGACTTAGGCTACCTACGCATCGTGGCCGAATTCTGGGGCCTGGAATTGGAGGGCGCGGACACACGGGCAGCGGCGCAGAATCTAATATCCGTGATGCTGGATCCGCAAAACGTAGTTGAGTTGATCGAGACGCTGCCGGCCGAGGTGCGGAAGGCGCTGGAGGAGCTGGTTGCACACAACGGCCGGATGGCATGGCCACGTTTTGCCAAGAAATTTGGAGAGGTGCGCGAGATGGGTGCCGGCCGCCGGGATCGTGAGCGCCCGTACTTGCAGCCGGTTTCGGCTGCCGAGATGCTGTGGTACCGTGGCCTGATCGGGCGGGCATTTTTCGATGGCGCCGGTGGGCCCGAGGAATACGCCTATATTCCCGATGATTTGGTCCCTTATTTGCCCACCCAGCGTGGCAAGAAGAGCAGTTCTGCAGGTCGCAAGGCATCCACAAAAGAACACGCCCACCCCATTCCGGTGACTGACCGGATTCTGGACGACGCCTGTACCCTGTTGGCCGCGCTGCGCCTGGACAAGCCCGCCCAATCTATCGGCACGCATGCTTCGCATCCCGACCTGAGCAAGTCTCCCAGCTCGCTTTACCCTTTGTCCGTCGAGTTTACCGTTTCGCTGCTGGAAGCGGGATCATTGCTCGATTCAGATGGTGTGCCCCGGCCCGACGCGACCCGCGCTTTCCTGGAAGCGAGCCGGGGAGCGGCCCTGGCCAAAATGGCAGGGATATGGCTGGAAAGCGCCAGCGTCAACGAACTCCGTTTACTCCCGGGCCTCAAATTCGAAGGGGAGTGGGAAAATGACCCGCTTCAAACCCGCAGAAGCATTCTGGACTTACTGTCAAAGGTGACTGCGGACACGTGGTGGAACCTGGAAACTTTCGTTGCCGATGTCCGGGCTAACTACCCGGATTTCCAGCGGCCGGCTGGGGATTATGATTCGTGGTTTATCCGGGACGTGGAAACTGGAGAGTATCTGCGCGGTTTCGAACACTGGGACCAGGTAGATGGCGCCTTGATCCGCTACCTGGTCAGCGGTCCGATGCACTGGTTAGGATTCTTTGACCTGGCCGCTCCCGCTGAGGGGGAGCAGGTGGTAGCATTTCGTTATTCCGGCTGGTCGGCCGCATTGCTTGAAGGATCCCCACCAGACGGGCTGCAAACAGAAGAAGAACGGATTGCGGTCGGGTCGGACGCCCGGCTGCATGTACCGCGCCTGGCGCCCCGCGCAGCCCGGTATCAAATCGCCCGATTTGCCAGTTGGGAGGGCCTGGAAAACGATTTTTATCATTACCGGTTGACCCCCGCCACTCTGGAATTGGCGCGTGACCAGGGTCTACGGGTAAGCCACCTGGTAGCTGTCCTGTACCGGCATGCTGGCACTATCCCGCCCAGCCTGACTAAAGCGTTGGAGCGATGGGAGGAAAAGGGCACTGAGGCTCGCTTCGAGCGTCTATTGGTGCTGCGACTGCGCTCGCCAGAGATCCTCAGGGAACTTCGATCTTCGCGCGCCGCGCGCTTCTTAGGAGATCCGCTTGGACCCACGGTCGTATCGATCAAGCCCGGGGCCTGGGAGAAGGTATTATCGATCCTAGCGGAAATGGGATATTTGGGCGCGGCGGATATTGAGGACGCAAATGTTGTAAAATAGAACTCCAAGCCGCGAAAGCCCACGGTAAACCACTTTTATCCCACATACATCCCACAGTATCCCACTTTTTTTCGCCTATGCCTGAGACCATTGAAGTCCTAATCACCCTGCCATTTCCTGAAGATTTACTGGCCCAATTGCGCGGTGTGTCCCCGCGATTAAATATAACCGTACAAAAGGCGCGTGTTCCTGAGGATGTGCCGGGAAATGTGTGGAAACGGACGGAGGTGCTGTACACAAACCGGGTGCTCCCCACACCTGATCAAGTTCCGAAATTACGCTGGATTCAATTTCACTGGGCCGGCGTGGATCACGCTGTCGACGATCCCCTGCTGCAAAAACGTGACCTGGTAGCAACAACTCTAAGCGGTGCGGCGGCTCCGCAGATGGCAGAGTACGTATTGATGATGCTACTCGCCCTTGGGCATCATCTGCCAGACATGATCGACCACCAGAACCGCACTGAGTGGCCCAAAGATCGTTGGGAACGATTCGGCCCTCAGGAGTTAAGCGAGAGCACCGTTGGCATTGTAGGTTACGGCAGCATCGGCCGGCAGATCGCTCGCCTGTTACGGGGCTTTGGCGCAACGATCCTGGCGACCAAACGAGATGTAATGCATCCTGAAGATGAGGGCTATGTACCCAAGGGACTGGGAGACTTAGCTGGCGAGTTCGTCCGGCGGCTCTATCCTCCACAGGCCCTAGTCTCCATGATCAAAGAATGCGACTTCGTAGTTATCACTGTTCCACTCACAGAGGAAACGAAGAATCTAATCGGGGAGAGGGAAATCGGAGCACTCAAACCGAGTGCCTACCTCGTAGACGTATCCAGGGGAGGCATCCTCGATCAAGAGGCGTTGATCATCGCACTGCGGGAGCGTCGCATCGGCGGGGCTGCTCTGGATGTCTTTCCGGAAGAGCCGTTGCCATCGGAAAGCCCGCTCTGGAATTTCCCCAATGTGATCATTTCTCCGCATATTTCCGGGAACACGCCCTTCTACGATGAACGCGCCGTAGAACTATTTTCCGAGAATTTGCATCGCTATTTGGCCGGGATGCCACTCTTTAACCGCATTGATCCGGGAAGAGGCTATTAAGTAGATGCCACACTTTGAGGCCCTGATATTTGATCTGGGCAGCACCTTGATTTACTTCGATGCCAACTGGTCGAAGATAACCTCGCAGGCCACTGCTGAATTAATTCGTTACTTGAAGTCGGCTGGCTTGAATCTGGACGGCGAGACTTTTTCACAAGAGTTTAGTGCCCGTTTGGAGAAGTATTACGCCGAGCGCGAAGCGGAATTCATCGAGTACACGACTGCCTACAATTTACGGGCGCTGCTGGCCGAATGGGGTTATCCCAAGGTCCCGGATGCGGTGATCGAACCTGCCCTGGAGGCGATGTACAGTGTCTCCCAGGCTCATTGGAAACCTGAAGCCGATGCAATTCCCACGTTGAAGGAACTGCGCGAACGGGACTACCGGCTTGGATTGATCTCCAATGCCGCCGACGACGCTGACGTGCAAGCCCTGGTCGGTAAAGCCGATCTTCGTCCGTACTTCGAGATTATCCTCTCATCCGCAGCAGCCGGCATTCGCAAGCCGCATCCGCGCATTTTTGAAATGGCCTTGGAGGCACTTGAGGCCACCCCATCCAGCGCTGCGATGGTCGGCGACACACTAGGTGCGGATATCCTAGGCGCTCACAACAGCGGCATGTTCAGCATCTGGATCACGCGGCGCGCCGATGTACCGGCCAATCGGGCTCACTCAGACACGATCAAACCCGGCGCGACGGTCGAGGCCCTGAGCGAGATACCGGATCTCCTCGAGGACCTGGCTGAGCAATGATGGCTCTCCGTTTCTAAAGGGTGAAAAGGCCGGGTTACTCCGCCAAGCGGACGCAGTTGCGCCCGTCCTTTTTGGCCTGGTACATAGCGTGATCAGCGCACTCGACCAGCCGGTACGCTTCTCTGGCGTGGTCAGGAAACGTGGCCCCGCCGATGCTGACCGTCAGAGGGATTACCGTATCATCAATTAAAAAGGGTCGCACGGCAACAGCCTTTCGAAGGCGCTCCCCGAGACTCGCCAAGGAGCCAGCCGGTGTTTCGGGCAAAATTACGGCAAACTCTTCTCCACCGTAGCGGGCAAGTACATCCACCGAGCGCATACTGGATCTCAGGCGGGCTGCCAATGCCTGCAACAGACGATCGCCACACGGATGCCCATAGGTGTCATTTACCATCTTAAAATCATCCAGATCAATCATTAGTACTGAAACAGAACGCTCAAAGCGTTGAGCACGTTCGATTTCCTGGCGGAGGGCTTGCTGGAAGTAGCGATGGTTGAAAGTAGCGGTGATGAAATCGGTTATGGCAGCTCGCTCGACTTTGCCGAAATTCAAAGCGTTGCTCAAGGCCAGGGCTGCATGACCTGCCAATGATTCCAGATGGGCGGCATGTTTGGCTGTGTAGTAGCCGCGTTGTACTTTATCCAGTGAAAGAAATCCCAGGAGATGATTTTGAGTGACCAGTGGGGCGCCTAACCAAGAACCGATATGGCGAGCGGTCTCTACCTCGATCCAATTGTGATCGGTTTTCACATCTGGGACAAAGTGGGGCTGCCGGGTGTAGGCCATGTGGGCAAGGTTAGGGATCTGATCAACTGGCAATGTGAAATCGCTGACAAGATCTGTCACGCCAAACCGATCGTAGCCTTGATGGGCGGCAATCCTGATCTGGTTGTTTTCCAACAACATGACATTGGCGCTATCATAGGGCACCACGCGTCTGATCTGCTCGAGCAAGGTCTCCATAATGGCGGCCGTATCCAGACTGCTGGAGAGCGCCAGGCTGATCTCGTGTAATGCCTCAGCCAGGGTGCGCTGCTCTCTTTCACTTTGATAGAGACGCGCATTGGCAATCGCCAGAGCGGCTTGATTGGCGAATGCCATCGCCAAGCGGGCGTCTTCGTTCGTATAAGCCTCCGGCATCAAACTATCCAGCGTTAGTATTCCAATAGTCTCGTTCCGAACGTTCAGCGGAACGCCAAGCCAGCCGCGCACATAATTTGCTTCCCCCAGACTATGGAAGCGCGCATCGCCCTGGGCGTCGGGAAGAATCACCGATTCTTTTTGAAAAATCACACTTTGGGCTAATTGATCTTGGGCTACATTAATCTTTACCTCTAGAGCCGCCTCTGGATGGGGATGATTGTGTACGGCCAGAACACTTAAGCAGTCATTCTCCAGGAGCATCAGAGAGGCGCTATCGAAATGGACTACTTGCTTGAGCTGCTCCAAAATCATGTCGAGCACCTGATTCAGTTCAAGGGTCGAGCTCAAAGCGAGGGTAGCTTGCTGCAAGGTCTCAGCAGTCAGACGAGCACGCTGTTCTTTTGCGTACAACCTGGCATTGCTCAATGCCAGAGAAGCCAGCTCACCGAGGTCATTCAACCGTTTTAGATCTATCGCCGAGATCTCAAAATGAGGATGGGCGCTGTAAAGCTCCACCAAACCGACAGGCCGCTCAGCTGATATCAAGGGGAACATTAACAAGGTGCGGTAACCCAATTTCTTCAGCAAATCCACCTCAGCTGAGTCCGCCTGGGGGTCAAGAACGTGGATCACGCAAGGCTGTCCGCTATCGAGGACATGTGCAGTCGCCGGAAAATCCTCCAATTTATATGCTTTACCCAGATCGGCATCTTCTCGAATGCCAAATTGTGAATACTGGGCCATTACCCGCACCAGATTCGTGCGGCTCTCATATGAGGAAATGGCACAGTCATCCATGCCCGCCACCCGCGCCAGGCGAACGGCAATATGATACAGGAGTTCTTCCAGATCCAGCGTTGAGATCATCATATGAGCCGTTTCCACCATCA
Source organism: Anaerolineales bacterium (assembly GCA_035643335.1). Lineage (GTDB taxonomy): Bacteria > Chloroflexota > Anaerolineae > Anaerolineales > UBA4823 > DASQQR01. The sequence goes on along the minus strand of DASQQR010000453.1, from coordinate 1,736 downwards.
TCCTCAGGTCGTTCTCACGCCGGCGACTATCTTCAAGCAATCTCAAACCTTCGATGGTTACGGCTGCCAGGGAAGCGTACAGGGCAACCTCCTGAAGCTCGATCCGCGAAAAAGGGTGGGGCCTGATATCGCGAATGTAAAGCACGCCGATCGATTTTTCGCCGCTGTACAATGGCAAACTGGCCAATGCCTTAATCCCATAGCGCCGCAGATATGGATGAATTAGTTCTTGAGCATTTGGTTCCTCACCCGATATGATGAGCGGTTCTCCTGAATGCATGATCTGCCGAGCGGATGCCTGCAGACGTGTTAAAGGTTCGTCGCTCATTTCCTTTCCATAGCGGTCGAGGCCAAAATGCCACACTAATTTGCCACCAGGATCAAACAAGTACAGGATGGCTGAATGTGCGCCCGTGGCCTGCAACACAAAAGAAGCGGCCAGCCTGGCGGCTTGCTGTGAAGTCCGGGCTTCGATTAGATGGTTGCTCAGGTTATACAGACGAGATAACTGCGCATCGACCATGTCGAGTGGATGGCCAGCCTCGATTTCCCCACCTTGCGCATCAAACATTGAATCTACGCCTCGACCAAATTTATTTTCGATCATTTGTTTTGGGACAAGACATTCAAGGCTCGTGGTCCATCGAGCCTGATGTCTTTATCTGCCGGGTATAGCTGCTATTTGAGAAAATTGTTTCTAATTTTACCCTAACTTTTCTCGGCTTTCGCCGAGGGTAGCTTACCGATATGATAATTGGGGTGGGGAGGAGTTGGGTGGGGTCGCACCCGCCCAATCCCTCTACACCATCTCTCCAGCTGCGAAACTTCTGATAATATTGCTCTATGAAATACTCCGCCTTAACCAGTTACCTATACTCAAAACAACCTGAAATGTTGGACAGTTTGGAATCGTTGGTCAACCAGGAATCTCCCAGTACCCAGAAAGATCTGTTGGATCGCCTGGCAAAACAGTTGAAAGCCCGATTCCAGGAATCGGGAGCGAAGTGCGTCCTTCTTGAGAGCACGACACACGGGAATCACGTACAGGCCAGCTATCTCCCGTCGAGCCCCTCCGCGGGCCGCTCCGGATTGGTGCTGTGTCATTATGACACGGTCTGGCCACCCGGATCCTTGTCAAGCCATCCATTCCGCGTTGAAGGGCAGCGGGCCTGGGGTCCGGGTATATTTGACATGAAAGCCAGCATTGTGATGGCTGAATACGCTATGCGAGCAATCCAGGCGCTCGACTTGCATCTAACCCGTCCGATAGTCGTGTTGCTGACCTCCGACGAGGAGATCGGAAGCCCCAGTTCGAGAGCACTCATTGAGCACATGGCTTCGGAAGCGGAATATGTCCTGGTGATGGAACCGCCTTCCAAGGACGGAGCGCTAAAGACGGCTCGCAAAGGCATAGGCAAATTTGTCGTGGAAATCAATGGTCGCGCGGCGCACGCTGGCACCCAACCCGAACAAGGGGTCAGCGCAACTCACGAGCTCGCCTATCAAATCCTCAACTTGAACCAGCTTAACGATCCGGAATTGGGTACGACCGTCAACGTAGGCGTGGTGCGCGGCGGGACACGGCGTAACGTTGTTGCGGCGAAGGCTGTCGCAGAGGTAGACGTGCGCGCCTGGACACCTGAAGAGGCCGAGCGCATCACACAGGCGGTGTTAAACTTGAAGCCTCATTCCAGCAAAGCCAAGTTAAGAATACAGGGTGGATTTGTGCGCCCCCC
>DASQQR010000452.1:0-5171 GCA_035643335.1 Anaerolineales bacterium | reverse complement strand
ATGTCCCGGGAGCCGCCTGCCTGGGCCTCCTGGTAAAGCGGCCGGACTCCTGCCCAGGCTCTCAGCATGCGAAAGCCTTTCAAACCGGGGATGAGCTTTTCGCCCTCATCCAGCATGAGCTGGATCTCCCAGGGCTCGATGGCGAAGTGGTCCGGGTCGGTCACCTGTACGTCGGTCGTTCCGATGACCGCCACCGTGTGAATGGGCACAATAAGATCTCCGTCGGAAGGCATCTTGCAGCGGCTGACGGCAGTATTTAATACCCGGTGGTTGATGGCGACCATGGTGCCTTTCCCGGGCCGGATTTGAACCTGGACACCGATCGAGTCGGTGATCTTTCCAGCCCAGGCTCCTGAGGCGTTGATGACCAAATCGGAAAAAATTTGGATGTCTTCGTCTTTGACCAGGTCGCGACACAGGGCGCCAACGACGCGGTCGTCGTGGCGAATCAATTCGAGGACTTCATGGTAGTTAAGCGCCTGGGCGCCATATTCGCGGGCCGAGGCAGCGTTCAGTTCGGAGGCCAGGAAGGAATCGGCGGCTGCGTCCGGCACCCGAAAGCAGCGCGAGATATCCGGATTCAGGAGCGGTTCCTCCCGCAACATGCGGCCAACGGGGACTTCCTCGACGGGAATGCCGACCTCGAGGCAGCCCGTGACGAATTGGGAGGCATATGCGGGTTCATCCCATGGAGTTACGACGAAAAACCCGCCGGTATCTTCGATACACTGGGGCATGATGCGTCTCAGGATGCGGTTTTCGGTGATGCACTCCTGGGCCGCCTGGGGATCTTTGACGACATACCTGCCTCCGCTGTGCAACAGGCCGTGGTAGCGGCCGGTGGTCCCGTGGCTGTAGTCTCTGCGCTCTACCAGCACGGCGTCAAAACCGCGCATGGCCAAATCTCTTAGAACCCCTGTGCCGGTGGCACCGCCCCCGATGACGAGGACTTCTGATTGGAGACTTTGCATTAAATGAATGTTACCACTCACGCCAATTCAGGATAAGGGTTCAAAGTTGAAGGTTGAAGGTTTCCTTCGACTGCGCAGCGGGTGCACTCCCCGGCCTCGGTCAGGAGACCTCGGCGATCGCGGGGTGGCACACTCCCCGGCCTCGGTCAGGAGACCTCGGCGATCGCGGGGTGGCGCAACCCCCGGCCTGGGCAGGAGACTTCGGCGATCGCGGGGTGGTGCACTCCCCGGCCTCGGTCAGGAGACCTCGGCGATCGCGGGGTGGCACAACCCCCGGCCTGGGCAGGAGACCTCGGCGATCAAAGGGCGATGAATCATTCTACCCAATCAAACGAGCGTTTCACAGCTTTACGCCAGCCGTTGAACAAGCGGGTGCGGGTGGCTTCATCCATTTGCGGCATCCAGGTGCGGTCCTCGTGCCAGTTGGCCCGCAGGTCTTCGGGATCACTCCACACTCCGGCGGCCAGACCGGCTGCGTAGGCGGCTCCTAAGGCAGTGGTTTCGGAGATTTTCGGCCTCACGACCGGGACATCCAAAATATCTGCCTGGAATTGCATCAAGAGGTTGTTGTGGACCATGCCGCCATCGACCTTTAAGGATTTCAGGCTAACACCCGAGTCCTTCTTCATGGCCTCGAGGACCTCGCGGGTCTGGTACGCGGTGGCTTCCAAAGCCGCCCGAGCGATGTGGCCCTTGTCGATGTAGCGAGTAAGTCCAACGATCACCCCGCGGGCGTCGGAGCGCCAATAGGGGGCGAACAACCCGGAAAAAGCCGGGACGAAATAAATGCCGCCGTTATCTGCAACCGAGCTGGCCAATTCTTCCACCTGCGGCGCTTCACGGATCAGCCCCAGGTTGTCGCGCAGCCACTGGACCAAGGCCCCCGTGATGGCGATGGATCCTTCCAGCGCATAGACAGCTGGCATCTGGCCGATTTTGTAACATACGGTGGTCAGAGAACCGCTTTCGGATGGCATGATGTCCGTGCCGGTGTTGAGCAGCATGAAGCAGCCGGTCCCATAAGTGTTTTTGGCCTCCCCTGGGTTGAAGCACGCCTGCCCAACCGTAGCGGCTTGTTGGTCGCCCAAATCACCACAGATCGGGATGCTTTCGCCAAAAGGTCCCTGCGGAGAGGTGCTGCCCCAGGAATGCGGGTCGCTGGAAGGCACAATCCTGGGGAGGACCTGGCGAGGTACCCCCACGATTTCAAGGATGCCGGGATCCCAATCCAGCGATCTCAAATCCATGAGCATCGTGCGGCTGGCGTTGGTAACGTCGGTGACGTGGGCGCCACCCGGTGGGCCACCGGTCAACCACCAGATCAGCCAGGTGTCCAGCGTGCCGAAAAGGGCGTCACCCCGACCGGCGGCTTCACGAACGCCAGGGACGTTGTCAAGGATCCATTTGATCTTTGGGCCGGAAAAATAGGTTGCCAGAGGCAAGCCAACTTGCTGGCGAAAACGATCCTGCCCGCCATCCCTGGCAAGGCTATCGCAAATATCTTTGGTGCGGGTATCCTGCCACACGATGGCGTTGTGATAGGGTTTTCCAGTGTGTTTATCCCAAATCAAAGTGGTTTCGCGCTGATTGGTGATGCCTACGGCCGATATTTGCCTCTGCTCGGTGCTGAGCCTGGAGACCGCTTCTCGAATCACGTCTTGCGCGTTCCCCCAAATCTCCAGGGGGTCATGTTCAACCCAGCCTGGTTGCGGATAGATCTGGCGGTGCTCCTTTTGAGAAGAAGTGACGACCTGGCCCTGGTCATTGAAGATCATGCAGCGGGTGCTGGTCGTGCCCTGATCGATGGCGGCGATAAATTTATTCATCTGATTGATCCTTATGCCTGCCTGGAAACGCTACTGCTTGGAGGCACCTTGGCCTCGACCAAGCCCTTAACCCTGGTTAGGGCCGCCACCGATAACAGGAATAAAGCCCCGTAGATGGCGAACAACAAGACATATCCGGAACCGGGTGCTTCTGGAGTTACCCGGGTAAAGTAATCAGCGATCGGCCCGCCGATATAGGCCCCTACCGCTCCGGCTCCGGCACCAGCCAGATTGGAGATCCCGAGATAGCGCCCGGCTTCCTTGGCTGGTACCAGCTCGGTACCCAACGCCCAGTTGGCCGTGAAGAAGACCCCGGTGGCGAGGCCGATCAGGCTTCCGCCGATGTAGATGATGTTCAAACTAGGCAGCAGGAGAGCGATCAGTGTCCCTAACGCCGCGATGATACCACTGAGCCCAACCAGGCGCTTGTGGCCAAAGCGATCTGCCAGCCAGCCGCTGGGCGGCGCCGAAATGAGGATGAAAACGCCAACCACCAGCATCAATATGGCGGCCGGTTGGGCGGCTTTTTCTCTGACGTATCCCAGTCTGGCTTGCAGAAAGAAGACTGCGAAGGTAGATAAATTGGTGGCCCCGACCAGATATGCCAGGCGGTTGACCACCCACCAGGTATAGGAAGAATTCGCTCGCGCCGCCTCTCCCAGGCTAATGCGAACGCTCGCCAAGACGCCAATTCCGACCGCGGCCACCATGGTCAGCAATCCAATAATTCCCATGACAATGAATAAAATAGTCTGGGAAGTGGTAAATTCGATCACCTGAGCCGTGATCTTGATCACCTGACCCATGCCCAGGATCACGGCTGTGAACAGACCAGTCATGAGCACCAGCCGGAAAAATGGAGACCAATCCAGCGCTGAAGGCTTTGTTTCTAAGGGCTCTTCCGGCACAAGCATAGTGATGAACATCGTCAAGACCAGCACGCCCATGACCACTGCCAGGCCGGACCACATATCCCCCGCGCCGATCAGCCGGGCGACGGTAAAGGAGACCAGCAGAATAGGAAGCGGCAATTCCATCACAGCCTTGACCGCCGAGAATCTGCCACGTTTGCTATCCGGCACCAGATCGGGGATCAGTCCCTGTTGGGCGCTTTGAGCCATGTTAGACGAAATCTGCAGTAAGATGGCCATGGAGAACAGAAACCAGTAACCGCGGATGCCTTCAAGTCCAATTGAGAAACCGATGGCGGCGATGAATACCAGGTCGAGCACCGTGCCTGTAAAGATAAACGGCCGGCGGCGGCCCCAGCGCAGGGTGCTATGATCCGATAGGATGCCCGTGCCGGCCTGCACAAGCAGAGCGACCATCAGCGTCCACAGGCGGAGATTGCCGAAAAAGGTGCCCTTTCCCGTTTCACCCACAAATCCCTGGATCAGAAGCGGGAATACCAGGCCATTGGTTTGAGAGAGGCTCGTCAGACCGAGAAAATAGATGTTGGTCGTGATGTAGTCGTACCAGTGCAGTGCCCGGTGCATCCAGATCTCCTTATAGGATGAGCTCTTGAAAATCAGGTCTATGTGTGGAACTCGGCCAGACCCCGCTAATTTTACAGTCGGGGCAGAAGCATGTCAACAACGTGGGAACGTTTGAACGTGGGAACGTTGGATTGGAAGACTGGAAGATTGGAAGGCTGGAAGAACTGGGTAACACCTATTATAATAATTAAGAAAAAGCCTATAGAAATTGTGTTCTTGATAGGGGATGGAGAGATAAAGACGCCAGCCGGGCTTTCAGATGGAAGGCAAGCATCATTTTAGGGAGACTGAATAGTGACAAACATGGCTTCAGATTTTTTTAACGTGCGAAAGACACTGGAAACAAAAAGTGGTTCGGTTGCGGTCTATCGACTGGACGAGTTGGAGAGGCAAGGAATTGGGCCGGTTTTACACTTGCCCTTTACGATAAAGGTCTTGTTAGAGGCCGCGCTGCGCCAATGCGATGGGTTTGAGATCACCCAGGAGGATATCGAAAGATTGGCGAACTGGCAGCCAAAAGCGGATGAGCGCCAGGAAATCCCGTTCAAACCATCGCGGGTGATCATGCAGGATTTCACCGGCGTACCTGCAGTGGTGGACCTGGCGGCCATGCGCAGCGCGCTGGCCAGGCTGGGTGGCGACCCGAAGGAGATCAATCCAATTATCCCGGTGGATCTGGTGATCGACCACTCAGTTCAGGTGGATCGCTTCGGTTCGACTTTCGCACTATTCTATAACGCCGAGCGTGAGTTTGAGCGCAATCGCGAGCGGTATGAATTCTTACGCTGGGGGGCGCATGCCTTCCAAAATTTCCGCGTGGTACCCCCTGCGACAGGCATCGTCCACCAGGTGAACCTTGAATATCTGGGCCAGGTCGT
>DASQQR010000451.1:0-4630 GCA_035643335.1 Anaerolineales bacterium | reverse complement strand
TCGCACCAACAACGTAGACCACTGCACTCGCCTGTGCCATGCCGGGTCGGTGGTGGCGCTGCAGCAAGCCCTGGGCTCTTCGGCCATGAGCAACACGGCGGCCGAGGTGATAAAAACCGATTGCTTTATCGTCACTGGCTCTAACACGGCAGAGAATCACCCGATCATCGCCCTGCAAATGAAAGCCGCGGTGGAAAAATATGGATCCAAACTGATCGTCATCGACCCGCGGCGCCTGGAGTTGTGTGATTACGCCACCCTGTGGCTGCCGCTGAAACCGGGCACGAATGTCCCGGTCTTCAGCGCCATGGCACACGTGATCGTCAAAGAGGATCTGGTCAACCATGAGTTCATCGCCAGGCGCACCGAGGGATACCAAGATTTCGTCGAATCAATTGAAAAATTCACCCCAGAGTACGCCGAGATGGTCTCCGGGGTCGACCGAAATCTGATTGTGGAGGCGGCTCGCATGTACGCCACGGCAGAGCGCGGCGCCATTTATTGGGGAATGGGCATCTCGCAGCTCTCTCATGGCACCGCCAGCGCTTTATCGCTGATCCACCTGGCATTTCTCACCGGACACATCGGTCGCGAAGGCACCGGTCTCAATCCGCTGCGGGGTCAAAACAACGTACAGGGTGCCTCAGACATGGGCGCGATGCCTTATCATTACCCCGGTTACATGCTGGTCGATGACCCGGACAACGTCAAAAAGTGGGAGGCTGCCTGGAACATCGGGCCAGGTGGATTAAGCCTCAAGCGCGGCCTGACCACCACGGAAATCCTCTCCAATGTGCGGCCAGGTGGCGTGCGCTCTCTCTACATCATGGGTGAAAACCCAATGATGAGCGAGCCCAACCTCAACGTTACCCGCGAACACATGCAAGATCTCGAATTCCTGGTGGCGCAGGATTTGTTCATAAACGAATCCGGGGCCTTTGCGGATGTCTTCCTCCCGGCCACTTCCTGGGCCGAGAAGGAGGGAACGTTCACCAACACCGACCGGCGGGTTCAACGGGTGCGTAAGGCCATGGAACCCCGCGGCCAGTCCCGGCCCGATTGGGAGATCATCTGTGACCTGGCGCAGCGTATCGAAAAGCGCCTGGCTCGTCCAAACTCCGCTGGCTGGGACTATGTCCAACCGTCCGAGATCATGGAGGAGATCGCTGGCGTTGTGCCGGCGTATGCCGGAATCACTTATGCGCGCATCGAGAATGAGGGTTTGCAAACCCCGGTGTTGGACGACAAACACCCAGGCACGCCGTTCCTGTTCAGCGAGGCCTTCCCCAGGGGGCGGGGCAAATTTCACATTCTTGATTACGTACCTGCCGTGGAACAGCCGGACGACGAATATCCTTTCATCCTGACCACGGGGCGAGTTTTGGAGCACTGGCACGGAGGGACGATGACGCGCCATTCCAAGCTGGATGATCTTTACCCGGAGGCCCTGGTGGAAGTCAACCCGGCGGATGCAGCTTTAATGGGGATCAGCGATGGCCAGGTAGTGCGGGTTTCCTCGCGGCGCGGCTCGATTGTCCTGCGAGCCAACGTGACCGAAAAAACTACGGCTGGCGTGGTCTTCATTCCCTTCCACTTTGTCGAAGCGGCCGCAAACCTGCTAACCATCGACGCCCTTGACCCGGAAGCCCTGATTCCCGAGTTCAAGGCTTGCGCGGTCAAGGTCACGCGCGCCGATGAGGAGGAATTGGCCAACCCTCAAGCACACCTGGTCAGGGGCAGATATTAGCCACGAGGAATGGGAAAAATATGTGCTTGACATTATCCACGGCCTCTCCTTGCATACCAGGCCGCGATTACCCTGTCCGCCAGTTCCGGGAATACGGCGTTCATCCCAGCAGCCAATCTCATGACTGCAGGAATGACCAGCGCGCGGCGTGGCCGCCGGATGAGCTTCAAAACGGCCCGGGCCACATCGTCCGCATCCATGCGCAGCGAATCAGGGGTGCGAATTCGCGATGCGCGGGTCGCCGCCCTCCGGCCCCGAAATTCGGTTTTGACCCCAGAGGGGTAGATCCCTGAAACCTGGATCCCCATGGGCCTCAATTCCCGGCGGAGCGCTTCGGTGAAGCCGCGCAGACCGTATTTGGTTGCCGCATACACGCTGTAGGCGGGCACGGGTATCAAACCGGCAACCGAGGACATATTGATAATGTGTCCGGAACGTCTCTCAATCATGTGGGGGAGAACCTGGCGGGTCACCTGGATTACCCCGGTCAGGTTGACTTGAATCTGGAACTCGATATCCTCCACCTGATCCAGTCGTTCAAGCCAGTCGATTCTACCAATCCCAGCGTTGTTAAAGAGGACATCAATGGCTCCGAATTGGCCCAGTGTGCTCTGAACCAGATTACGGATGTCTTCCAGATCAGTCACGTCCGTGGCTATCGGTAGGGCTTGACCTCCGGCGGATTTGAGCTCGCCTGCCAGAGCCTCCAACCGATCCAGCCGGCGAGCAGCCAGGCTTAGCCGGTAGCCTTTTCCTGAAAGCAGCCGGGCTGTAGCAGCTCCGATGCCCGAAGACGCACCCGTGATGATCACGACCGGATTCTCTGACATGTCTCCATCCTCTCTCGCCGGCGAGTGAGACCAGCACTAGCGAGGTAAATCCCACAATATCAGGAGACCAGACTGCCGCCAAAAGCAGCGCGTCCACCCCGCGTTCCAGACCGGAACTAACCCAGGTCTTGAGCCAGTTCGACCAGGTGCCCATCCGGATCGCGAAGATAAGCTGTGCGCTGACCCCAAGGGCGATCCAGGGGCGCTACATGGGGGATTGCTCCGCGCTCCACCAATTCCTGGTAAGCCGAATCCACATTCGGGACCTTGAATCCGATCTCGAAGCCGGGAGCATCCGGAGCGGGTGCGGCCAGAGGCGTTCCCAGGGTCTTCGCCATCGCCTCACGAGTGTACAATCCCAGGCGGGTAACGCCGGTCTGCAGCTGGGCATATGCCTGCGCCCGGTGTCCCAGTTGAAGTCCCAACACCTGGGTGTAAAAAGCCAGGGACTCCTCCAGGTCCGTAACGACTAGGATAACGTAATCAGGGGCCGCCAGCTTCACCGCCCGGTCACGCGGCAACCGATTCCATTTCTTTGGAATATTTGCCGTAGCGAGCTGCTCCGTTCAACTCGGCTCGGCGGTAGAAAAGTCTCTGGGCTTCGGGCACGTTGGCGGGATCGCCCCTCCAGGCGTTCAGCGGTGGCTGCTGAAGCGCTCTTCCATAGGAGAAACTCAGCTCCCAGGGATGCTCCCCCATCTGGTTCATGGCGTTGAGATGTTGGGTGGCGAGTTCAGCGCTTTGCCCGCCCGAGAGAAAGACAATGCCCGGGACCGAGGCGGGAACCGCCCGGCGCAAGCAACGCACGGTTGCCTCGGCCACCTGCTCGACGCTGGCTTGTACTGGGCTCTTCTTACCAGGCAGCACCATGTTGGGCTTTAACAGCATACCTTCCAGGTAGATCCGGGCTTTGTGCAGCTCCATGAAAACGCTCTTCAACGTATCCTCGGTCACTTCTTCACAACGTTCGATGGTGTGGTCGCCATCCATCAGCACCTCCGGCTCGACGATGGGGACCAAACCCACCTCTTGCGATAGGGCCGCGTAACGCGCCAACGCCTGGGCATTGGCATCGATGGCGTAGCGCGTCGGGATGCCTTCGCCGATGGTGATCACGGCGCGCCACTTGGTGAACTGGGCCCCTAGATCCTTATATTCCTCCAGGCGATCCAGGAGACCATCCAGCCCCTCAGTGATCGATTCACCGGGATAGCCGGGCAGATCGATCTTGCCTTTATCGACTTTAATCCCCGGGATGATACCCTTTTCGGACAACACCCTGGGGAAGGGAGTGCCATCCTCGGCGGCCTGGCGAATGGTCTCATCAAATTGGATCACGCCGCTGATAAAAGCCTCAACCCCTTCAGTGGTGAACAGCACGTCCCGGTAGGCGCGGCGATTTTCTTCGGTAGAAGGGACGTCAATGCTGTCAAAACGCTTCTTGATGGTGCCGTAGCTCTCATCGGCGGCCAAAATGCCCTTGCCTCTCTGAACAAGGGCCTGAGCAATGGATGCAAGTTCCTGTTTATCCATACGGTTCACTCTCCTTAATCTACTTTTGCTAATTCAGAAGTCACACAGTTGGAATTATTATAACCGGACGCCGTGGAAGAGCCGCGCCTATTTTGAACCCACATCTCCCCTTACATTGAGATGACACTCGCCAAGCAGATGTGCGACCTGAAGACTTGTATCCCCAGAGATGTGAGTCTTCACCCATCAGGCGGACGCCACCTCTGCCCGGCGTTTTATGTTCAGCAATGTCTTGCGAGCCATCACAAAGGAGACCGGTTCCAGAAAAACACGGTAGGCGATCGTGTTGAAAAAGCTTGAATTCCAGCCCAAGCGCATCCGGAAGATAAAACGGGTCACTGGGCCGTCGTCCCTCGGGAACCCCTCCAAATAGAAGGTTTGATCCCCGCTGAAGTAGGCTTGCAGGTCCGGGTCATACGGATCGATCGCCTCTCCCGTGCGGGTGTCGAGGGTACCAGCGAGGGTGAGCCGCTTGTAAGCCTCGATAGCGGCAACGGGAAACCCGAAATCGCCTTGCGGT
>DASQQR010000450.1:0-6593 GCA_035643335.1 Anaerolineales bacterium | reverse complement strand
TGCCGGGGCTGCCAACCGGCCGAGTTCAAGGCTGACCAGGACGTCGGCTGGAAAGTTGCGTCCTTCTACCAACACTTCGGTTTCCGGTGGACCGCAGGCAGGCGCAATAGACAATTCCGCTTGCTCCTGCTCTTCAGGGGGCGGGGGTATGACCAATTGCTGCCCCACGAAGATATCCCGAGGATCCGTGAGGCGCGGATTTGCATCCAGGATGGCAGCCACAGTCGTCTCGCATAAGGCTGCGATCCCGCTTAACGTATCTCCCGCCTGGACGGTATACGTATCCCCGCATGGCCTCTGGGCCAAAGCGTCAGGAACGAAGATCTGCGCTGAAAGGAAAATTAACACGGCAAGGGCGATTCGCAAAGATTTCATTTTGGTTTAACGTTAGCTTCCGGTAGTCCTTTAGCCGTAATTGCACTTAGAATCGAGATTCGTGCACGTGCGCACAAATTAATTTTATCCTATTTCGCATTTTTGACGGGAGCGGCGAGCCATGGGCGAATAGGATCGGCAGTCTACTGGTTTTAACACCAAGTAGACGAAGGAATACACTAAGGATCACAAAGAAAGCAAAAACTGCTCCCCCTCCGGTTCGTTGTGCCGCGAGGAGGTGAAATTAGTTTGGAGATCTACGTTTTTACTGGGCGGGCCAGGAGGCCAATCTATGTTGAAAAGTACTGTACCAGCTGCTCCACATGCAGCACGCCATCGTAATCCAGGCCTGCGCCGCCCTGTTTCAGTTCGCCCCGTTCTCCGTCGGGATCGCCGAGGCAGGTGACGACGATGTCTCCATCGCTCACATCCTCTTTTTCGGTGTAGCCATTGGTGGTTACCACCACGTGCATTCCGGCGGCCTTGGCAGCCAACACGCCGTTGCGCGAATCTTCGATGACCACACATTCTTCGGGTTCTAAACCGGTTCTCTCCAGTGCCAGGTTGTAGATGTCCGCAGCCGGTTTCTTGTTCTTGACGACATCTCCCGCCAATACGAAGTCAAACTGTATATCTTTGAGGATCTTGTACGCGACCGCGTGGGCCGACCTTTCGTTGGAGGTCGTACATACGCCCAGAACCAGGCCAGTGTCCATCGTCTCTTTCATCAGGCGCTTCACACCCGGTCTGAGGGGTAGCTGCTCGCTTTCGATCAGATCCACGAAGATCGCTGTCTTGCGCTTGTGCATGGATTTAATCAGCTCGTCTTCCTCCTCGGGTTTGACCGGAACGCCAAAGCCTTTTGTATGCAGGTGATGCTTCATGCGCTCCTTGCCACCGGCCACCTGGAGCAGCTCGTGGTAGTATTGCGGGTCCCATTCGAAGTCGTAGCCGAACTCTTTAAAGGTCTTGTTAAAGGCCACCCGGTGGCCATCCCTTTCCGTGTCGATGATGACCCCATCCTGGTCAAAAAATATCGCTTTGATTTGCGCCATCGTTCAACTCCTTTAATCTGAAAAGAACTCTCGAATGACCTCCACCGCCATGCGGTTCTCTTCCTGCGTGCCAATGGTCAAACGGAACCAGCCATCGCTGCCGTACATGGCGGCGTTGGGGCGGAAGATCAGGCCTTTCTCCTCGGCGTAGCTCACCATATCCTTGCCCTTCTTGCCTGCAGATCCGCCGTCGAAGAGAATGTAGTTAGCGTTGGAATGGAAGATCACCAGGCCGCGGATATCGGCCAGGGCCGCCTCGATGTACGCCACCTCGCGATTGTTGAAGGCCACCCGCTCTTCCAGGCCCTGGGTGTCTTCAAAGGCGGTCAGCGCGGCCCACATGGGGATCGTGCCCACGTTCCAGGGGAGTAGCGCCGCGGAAATCTGGCTGATGACATCCTTATGTCCCAGCGCATATCCAAGGCGCAGACCCGCCAGGCCGTAGGCCTTCGACAGGGTGCGGGTGATCAGCACATTCTTGTATTTTTTGACCAGTGCAACTTGTGATTTGCCCAGTCCGGCGTACTCAATGTAGGCCTCGTCGACGACGAAGGGCACGCCCGTCTCGGCAATGGTCACAAAGTGCTCGGGGTCCATGAAGTTGCCGCTCGGATTGTTGGGGTTGGCGATGACCAGGATTTTGGTCTTTTCGGTAATGGCTTCCAGGATCGAACCGGGATCGAACAGCAGCTGCTTGTCCTTATAAACCATCGGCACCGAAACCAGGCTGCCGCCGAGGATATTGCAGCGCAGCTTGTAGATGCCGAAGCAGGGTGTGTGCTGGATGACCTCTTCACCGGGCTGCAGGAAACAGCGGAATATATTATCGAACACCTCGCTCGAGCCGTTGCCCAGCATTACATTCCCCGGCCCATCCAGGCCATTGATCTCGGCGATCTTGGAGCGCACCACCAATCCTTGATCCGGGTAGCGATTGGCCATTTGCCCGTACTTGCGGATGGCCTCCATCACCTTGGGCGAGGGCTCATGGGGGTTCTCATTGGACATCATGCGATGCATTTCGGGCTTCTCCCAGGCCAGCTCGATATGGTTCGAGACGTACATGGGAATGCCTTTAACCCACGGGACGTAATATTCTTCGATGGTTTTTGTCATAGGAACTCTCCTCAGGCCTTACCGCTACTTCCCAGCGTATCGATCCAGCGGCCGACGACGGTGTGGATTGAGTCTCGCACGGCAGAGTCGATTTTACCGGGGTCATATTCATCCCGGTGGGAGGTGATGTAATCATAGGTCGAGTCGATCAAGGTGTACTTCAGCTCGGTTGACACGTTGAATTTGGCACCACCCATCTCGATCAGCCGCGTGATGTATTCCTCCGGCAGGCCGGTGCCGCCATGCACCACCAGGGGCACCTTCACCCTCTCGCCATTGAGCATGCGGTTGATTTTGCCCAGGCGCTCGAAATCGATCTTGGGGTTCTTGGTCTTGTAGACCCCATGGGCGGTTCCGATGGCTGGGGCGAAGATGTCGACGCCCGTGCGTTCGACAAACTCGACTGCCTGAGCAGGATTACACAACTGGGCTTCGTCCTCGGCCACCTTGACCTGATCCTCGACGCCGGAGACCGTGCCGACCTCGCCTTCGGTTGAAATATCCCCCACCGAATGGGAGTAATCCACGACCTCCTTCGTCTGGCGGATGTTCTCGTCGAAGGTTTGCTTCGAGGCGTCGATCATGATGTTGGTGTAGCCGGCGTCGGCGCATTGCTTGCAGTATTCGATATCCGTGCAGTGATCCAGGTGCAGGCAGATGGGTATCGGCGCGGATTCGGCCAGGGTGCGGTAGATGGCGACCATCACGTCCTTCCCGTAGAACTTGGAGGGCTTGACCGAAGTCTGGATGATCAGCGGGGCCCTTTTCTCGATCGCCGCCCCGACCACGGCTTCCATCTGGACCAGGCTGGTGATGTTGAAGGCGCCGACGGCATACTTGCCCTCAGCGGCCTCGAGCATGATTTCCTTGGCGTTGACAATAGACATGGTAATCTCCTTGAGAGTGTAGTAATTGGCCCTTTGGGACTTCCACGATGGTTCCCAAAGTTCCCTCTATTCCTAATAAATGTTCACGATCGCCCCATGGGTGGGGCGGCCCGGCTTTATCCTGCAAGCGGCTCGCTGACCGTCCGGCCCACGCGTTCCGCGATGTAATTCTCGAGCCCCGAAAAGCCCTGGGAAAAGGCCTTTACTGTGCTGATCGTGGCGGGATGGTCGTTAAATTGCTCCAGGACTAACCCGTTCGGATCGTATGCCTGAATGCAGTAGGGAATCTTCAAGAGCTTATCCAACACCTCCTGGGGGATTCCGGCCTCGATCTCAGGTCTGAAGATCAGATCGTCGCCAAATTCGAACAGGGGCTCGAGCACGTAAGGCGGGCAGGTGTAGACGATCTCGCCGCCAGCCAGTTTTTGTACATCCCAGAATAGCATCTTTCCGGCCACCAGCGGGCCGTGCCGCATCGAGCAGGCCAGCATTTTGCTGGCGTAGCCGCCCTCCAGCAGCATCCGATAAGCGCGTTTGAATACTGCCAGGCCAAACCAATGCTTGTCCTGCCAGGACAATTTAATGTGTTTGCGCTCGGCCTGTATATCCAACACGCTATGTTCGGTGAGCCGTCCAATCATCATCGTGATGACTGCCCGCCAGCGGGACAGATCAACCTGGTTAGCCTGGGCGATGCGTATCCCTTCCATGGTCGCATCCGCGGAAGCCATGATTTGGGGCAGGGTGAAGCAGACTGTGGTGTTGGTGGAGATACCTTTGGAGTTCAACACCTTGACCACCTCGATGCCCTCCTTGCTCCCTGGCACCTTAATCATTACGTTTGGACTCAGGGCGCTCAACTCTTCAGCATCATGGACCATCTGTTCGGTTTCCACTAATAGGCGCGGGTCGAGCTGGCCCGAGATCCAGCCGAAACGTCCCCGGCTGGTCTCAAATATGGGTATGTACATCTCCGCCCCGCGCCTGACGATTTCTTTGTAGGTCAGCCAGGCGAGCTCTTTCGCATGCAGATCAGGATTGGCGTGGATCAGATCGCCAACCCACTGGTTCCAGAAATCGAGATCAGCCTGGACTGCCTTCCAGGACAGGGGCGGGTTGGTGGTGCAACCCCGGAACAAACTCGCCGCGGGGTTGGCCTGGTTGTACAGGCGAGCAAGTTGTTCCGCAAGAACAGGTTTCGTTTCCGGTGGAGCAGCGGTGATCATTTTCCGAACCCAATTTTCGTAGACCAGGGGAGACGAATCCCACCAGACTTCCAGGTCGGGAT
Source organism: Anaerolineales bacterium (assembly GCA_035643335.1). Lineage (GTDB taxonomy): Bacteria > Chloroflexota > Anaerolineae > Anaerolineales > UBA4823 > DASQQR01. The sequence continues at coordinate 1,872 of DASQQR010000450.1, read as the reverse complement.
GTGTCTTCGACAGGCGTTCAACAGGGCTTTCAATCATGATGTCACCTCCTTATTCTCTCACCTTTCGGATCCCACAACGGGGATCTCTCCACCACGGCGCAGACGCGCTCTCCAAAGAACTCGATCTCCAGTTCCGTGCCCAACCGCGCGAACTCCAGCGGCAGGTAAGCGTAGACGATGCTCCTGGCGACCGAATAGCCATAGCCGCCCGAGGCCACCCATCCGATGATCTCCTGGCGTCCAATCGGGCGAATGGGCTCCTTGCCCAGGGCGATGACCCGGTTGTCAGCCAGCGTCATACAGCACAGCTTCTGCTGGATACCGGCCTCCTTCTGTTTGAGCAGAGCCGCCTTACCAATGAAATCGCCCTTCTCCATCTTGACCGCAAAGCTCAGCCCGGCTTCCAGGGGCGTATAGTCCGGGCTGATCTCGGCGCTCCAGTAACGGTAACCTTTTTCTAAGCGCAGCGAATCGATGGCCTTATATCCGCCGGCTACCATGCCCTCCGGGTGCCCCGCCTCCCACAAGGTATCCCATAACCGCAGGCCGTATTCCATCGGGCAGTAGAATTCCCAGCCCAATTCACCCACGTAGGTGACGCGCGAGGCCAGGAGCGGCACATCCCCTACGGTGATCCTTTGCGCCGTCATGTAGGGGAAGCTGGCATTGGAGACATCATTCTTGGTGACCTTCTGCAGGATATGGCGCGCTTTGGGTCCCCATAGGCCAATGCAGGCATAAAACGAAGAGACATCCTCGATGCTCACCTGTCCGTCCTCGGGCATATGCACCCGCAACCAGGATAAGTCGTGCTGGCCAAAGGCGGTACCGGTGATGATGAAGAAACGCTCTTCGTCCAGGCGGGTGACGGTGAAGTCGCACTCGATGCCGCCGCGCGGGTTCAGGCATTGCGTGTAGGTTACAGCACCAACCGGCTGGTCGATGTCATTGGCGCACACCCGGTTGAGAAAAGCTAACGCGCCCGGCCCGCGCACCTCGAATTTGTTGAAAGAGGTTTCGTCGAACAGCCCGGCCTTCTCGCGCGTCTGCAGGTGCTCGTAACCGATGGCGCGCGACCAGTTGTGCGTCGCCCAGCCCTTGGGTTCGTGACCATGGCGTGCTAAAGCTTCATAGGGCTTGAAGTAATTCGGTCGTTCCCAACCGGTTTTCTCTCCGAAGAAGGCTCCCAGGTCCCGCAGCCGGTAATAGGTTGGCGACAGGCGCAGGTTCCGGACGCTCATGCGCTCTTCGCCTGGGTAGTGGATATCGTAATACTGTGAATAGGTCTCCAGGGTCCTGGCCACCACGTAATCCTGGCTGGCGTAGTTTGAACCGAAACGGCGCACATCCAGGCGCCACAAATCCCATTCCGGATTGCCATCGATGATCCACTCGGCCATCACCTTGCCGACTCCCCCGGCTCCGGCTAGGCCGTGCGCGCAGAAGGCGCAGGCCACCCAGAAGCCCTTGACTTCCGTTGGCCCCAGCAGAAACTCCCCGTCGGGCGTGAAACCCTCTGGCCCGTTGAGCAGCTGGATGATCTCGGCGGTCTCCAAAACCGGGACGCGCCGGATTGAGTTTTCCATCAGGGGGCCGAAGCGCTTCCAGTCCGGCGGCAGCAGCTGGTACTTGAAATCTTTCGGGATGCCATTCAAGCCGAAAGGCTCGGGGTTGCGCTCGTAGCCCCCGGTGACCAACCCGCCCACCTCTTCTCGCCAGTACACCAGCAAGTCAGGGTCGCGCAAGGTGGGGAAGTCGTGCTCCACCCCCGGTATGGGCCTGGTGATGATGTAAAGATGTGCCATTGGCACCACTGGCAGGCTGAGCCCCACCATTTTCCCGACCTCTCCACCCCACTGGCCGGCGGCATTG
>DASQQR010000449.1:0-5946 GCA_035643335.1 Anaerolineales bacterium | reverse complement strand
AGACCGAAGATCTCGCCGTGATGCACCCGGAAGTTGACGCCCGAGACCGCCTCGATGTCTTTGAAATTGCGCCGCAGATCGATAGCATGGATCATCAGGCCGCAATTTTTCATTTATCCAGATCTCCTCGCCTGCCTTGCTCCTTCCATACTCGAACGTTTTGCTCGAAAACATCGACAACTTCTTCAGGGGAAAAGCCGAGCCTGTTCGCTTCCGCCAGGTAGTGCCGCGTCAGGCCATCCAGGGCTTGCTGGCGGAGCTTCTCGGGCGCCTGCTCCAATTCTTCCGGCAGGAAAGTCCCGCGCCCGTGCTGGGTGGAGATGATCCCGGCTTTGTCGAGCATGCGGTAAGCGCGGGCCACAGTGTTGAAATTGACCCGCAGGTCGGCAGCCAGCTGCCGTACTGTGAGAAGTTGGTCCCCAGGGCGCAAAGCCCCGGTGGCGATAAGATGCTTCACCTGGTCCATAATTTGCACGTAGATCGGGATACCCGACCGGAAATCCAGCTCAAATTTCATTACTTAGAGATTCTCAAAATTGTATCACTGTAGGATTGTATAATTGTATCTTTGTATCATTGTATACCGGGGTCGAGAATTTGTCAAGCTCGAGACCGCCAAAACTGGGGCTTGACAATAATCTCCCTTAGTTTATAATATCTATAAGGTTTATCATAAATATTCTGGACGTTGAGGAAGTTTTATATGATTATTTGCATCTGTATGAGGCGGGGATCATAGCCACCGCCTCGTTGCAGAAAAGCCTCGGGTAACTTGGCCCCTGGTTGCATCCCCAGGGCATCCCAAAGAAACACAATTTTCATCAGGCTTTTCAAACGGCCAACAGACAACGAAGGGTGGTTGTGACCCCGCATGCGAAGAGGATATCGCATGGCGTGCTGAGTCTCGCCACTCTTTTTGGTTTCTGTTGGTCGTTGCGCGTTGCTAAAGTCGGAGAACTTTGATGGCGTTGGTTGAAGTAGTTCAAAAAGAATTGGTCGCCCCACCGGAAGACGGCCTGGAGGGCCGTGTGGGCAATACCCCGCTCTTGCCGCTGCGCCGCGTGTCAGAGGGCATTTCTCCCGGCGTGCAAATTCGCGCCAAAGCGGAATGGTTCAACCCCGGTGGTTCGGTCAAAGACCGGCCGGCTTTGAACATTCTGAAGAGAGCCTCATCTGAAGGACGTCTCAGCGGCGGAAAACGGTTGCTCGACTCGACTTCCGGGAACATGGGGATTGCTTACGCCACCTTCGGCGCATCCATGGGTGTCCCGGTCACCCTGGCAATTCCGGGCAACGCCAGCCCGGAACGCCTGGCGGTCCTGAGAGCGCTGGGAGCCGAATTGGTCTTGACCGACCCGTTGGAAGGATCGGATGGCGCCATCCGGGTAGCCCGGCGAATGGCCGAGGAGCATCCCGAACGCTATTTCTACGCCGACCAGTATAGCAACCCGGCCAACTGGGAGGCCCATTATCTGACCACCGGCCCGGAGATCCTGCAGCAGACAGGTGGACGGGTCACTCATTTTGTGGCCGGCCTGGGCACCTCGGGCACCTTGATGGGCACGGCGCGTTATCTGCGGGAGTACGACCCGGATATCGAGATCATCGCGGTGCAGCCGGACGATGCCTTTCATGGTCTCGAAGGCCTCAAACATATGCCCACGGCGATCCAACCAGCTATCTACGATCCATCTCTTCCGGACCGGACGCTTGAAATCTCAACCGAGGCGGCCTATGCCATGACCCGGGATCTGGCCCGGTGGGAGGGGATGTTTGTGGGCGTCTCATCGGGAGCCGCGGCGGTGGTCGCCTTGCAGGTGGCCCTCGAGTTGGATGAGGGCCTGGTCGTCACTGTTTTCCCGGATGCGGGTTATAAATACCTGAGCGAAAAGTTCTGGGAGGAAGCGGAGTGATCCTGGAAATCGACGCCCGCGTGTTGCGTGAGATTCACGCTCACGGAGAGAAGGCCTACCCTGAAGAGGGCGCTGGTTTGCTGCTGGGAAGCGCAAATGGTGACCGCAAACGAGTGACAGCGATTGCAGAATTGGCCAACATTCGCGAAGATAGCGCGCGGTACAACCGCTACCTGATCTCCCCTCAAGAGTATCTGCGCGAAGAAGAGCGAGCCGCCCAGCGAGGTTTGGATGTGCTTGGGGTCTTCCACTCTCACCCGGACCATCCCAACCGGCCGTCCGAATTCGACCGGGAGTGGGCGTGGCCCTGGTTTTCTTATGTGATCACCAGGGTGGCCTCCGGTAAAGCGCAGGGGAGCCGGTCCTGGCGTCTGGACGACGGCCGGGAAGCGTTTGTAGAAGAAGAAATTCAAGTGACCGGTGAGTAATCGACGGTTTCATATCGAGAAAATACAAAAAAATTTTAGGAGAAAGAGCGATGACACTCTATTTTGTACAACACCAACATAGCGCAGAGACTTGCCCGGCAAAGGATCCGGATATGGGTGCAATGCTTCTCACCCACATCAGCCCCGGAAACGCCCTCAAATACGGCGTAAACATCCACGGCGACGCCGTACTGGACGGAAAGCATACCTTCGTGTTGATCGTAGATTCCGAAAACGAGGACAACGTGCGTAAATTTATGCAGCCTTTCAGCCAGGCCGGCCCGGTCGAGATCACGCAGGCTTCCACCTGCGAGGTGGTGGTCGAAAGAGCAGGATGCTAGCGGTTGAAGGTCCTGGCGAACGAAGTTCGCAGGTTGAAAGTTGAAGGTCTCGGACCCGACTTTCGGATTTTAGAAAAATGGAGAGGAATTAAGGTTATTATGCCGACTGTGAGGATACCTACCCCGTTGCGGTCTTATACTGGAGGGCAAAGCGAAGTCCAGGCCCATGGAAACACGGTTGCAGAAGTCATGGATAATTTCCTGGGCCAGTACCCGGATCTGCGCCCGCACCTCTACAACGGAAATGGAGAGTTGCGCGCCTTTGTGAATCTGTTTTTAAACGAAGAAAATGTCCGCGATTTGCAGGGTGGGGAGACCGCTTTGCAGGAGAACGACCGCTTGGTGCTGATACCCAGCATCGCAGGCGGTAGGTACAAACGAATTGCTTATGTTACCCAATTTAACTCATTCTGAAATATTGCGTTACTCGCGGCACTTATTGATGCCGGAGGTGGGGCTGGAGGGCCAGCGCAAGCTGAAGGCGGCCTCGGTGCTGGTAATCGGCACTGGCGGTCTTGGATCGCCGGTAGGGATGTACCTGGCGGCGGCCGGGGTAGGCCACATCGGCCTGGTGGATTATGACGTTGTGGATTATTCGAATTTGCAGCGCCAGGTGATCCACGGCACCTCCGGATTAGGCACCCTGAAGGTGGAATCTGCCCGCCAGCGCATGTTGGACATCAACCCTGACATCGAGGTGGAGCTCTACAATGAGCCGTTCACCTCGGAAAACGCCATGCGCATCGCCCAAGATTATGAGATTCTGATTGACGGCACGGATAACTTCCCGACCCGCTATCTGGTCAATGACGTGAGCGTACTGTTGGGGAAAGCCAATGTGTACGGTTCGATTTTCCGCTTTGAAGGGCAAGTGAGCGTGTTCGACGCTCGAGAGGGACCCTGCTATCGTTGTTTGTTCCCTGAACCACCGCCACCCGGGTTAGTGCCCTCGTGCGCGGAGGGCGGGGTGCTGGGCGTGCTGCCTGGCACGATCGGGACGCTGCAGGCCACCGAGGCGCTGAAGCTGATCTTGGGCATTGGCGAGCCACTGATTGGGCGCCTGATGTTGTATAACGCCCTGGACATGTCCTTCGAGTTTGTTAACCTGCGCAAAAATCCCAAGTGCAAGATCTGTGGGCCGGAACCGGAAGTCACCGAACTGATCGATTATGAGGAGTTCTGCGGCGTTCCCGGGCACGATCACGACGAAGGCGCGGTCGGCGGCGGTTGGGATATCACCGCCATTGAGTTGGCTGAGCGCCTGCGGAACGATGGCCAGCATATCAAATTGATCGACGTGCGCGAGCCTCACGAGCTGGAGATCTCCAAGATCGATGGGGCCAAACTGATCCCGCTTGGGCAGCTGGCCGCACGGATGTCCGAGCTGGACAGCGCCGACGAGATCGTCTTGTTCTGCAAATCGGGCACGCGCTCAGCCCGCGCCCTGGAATTGCTGGCCAGCGCGGGCTTCCGCAAGATGAAGAACTTGAAGGGGGGGATCAACGCCTGGGCGAGGGAAGTGGACCACAGTTTGCCGGTTTATTGACGTGATGCGTGATACGATATTGGCGTGTTTGGCCCATCCGGATGACGAATCGTTCGGAATGGGAGGCACACTGGCGCTTTATGCCCAGAGGGGTGTGGCCGTGCACCTGATTTGCGCCACGCGCGGCGAGGTCGGCGAGGTGGAGCCGGAGATGCTCAAGGGCTACCAGTCTATCGGCGACCTGCGGCAGAACGAGCTGCGCTGTGCGGCCGAGAAACTCGGTTTAGCCGGGGTGCATTTCTTGGGTTACCGGGATTCGGGCATGACCGGATCCGAGAACAACAAGGATCCCCGTGCGCTGCTCAATGCTCCCATTGAAGAAGTGGCTGGAAAGGTGGTCCACTGCATTCGTGAATTGCGCCCGCAGGTGGTTTTGACCTTTGATCCCATCGGCGGGTACCGGCATCCTGACCATATTGCCATCCATAATGCCACGGTGAAGGCTTTCTACGCGGCGGGAGATCTAGAGGCTTATCCGGATGACCTGCCGCCTTACCAACCCAAGAAGCTTTACTACCACACCATGCCGCGGAAGTTCATGCGTTGGGTGGTGTGGCTGCTGCCCTTGTTTGGGAAGGACCCGCGTCATTGGGGCCAAAACGAGGACATCGATCTGGTCTCGGTGATGGAAGAGGATTTCCCCGTGCACGCCCGGATCGATTACGGCCCAGTCGCAGAGCTGAAGGCAGAGGCGTCGGCCTGTCACGCCAGCCAGGGTGGGATGGGATTTGCCAGCGGACCTGTACGCTGGGCTTTTCGCCTGGTGGCTGGCAAAGATGGGTTTATGCGGGCTTACCCGGAGCCCGAGCCGGGTTTGCGCGAGTGGGATTTGTTCGCGGGGGTGAACGGAAGCGGGGAGTAGGAATGGGACGCGGATGGCGCGGATGAAACGGATGGACGCGGATTTTTGATAGATCGCCGCGGGCCCTGGCGGCATTTTTACCCGCCGGGTGACTATTTCCTCCGCTGCTTGAGGTTCAGGTTGCAATTGAGCACCACGAGTTTGGCCAAGAAGTTGGGAGTTAAAGCAGGGGATCGAGTGGGCCTGGTTGAGGCGCCGGCGGGAATGAGGGAATATTTGCGGCGGGAGATTCCGGCAGGGGTATCGTTTGTTGAGAGGCTGCCGGATGACAAGGTAGAACTCGTTCTTTTCTGGCCGCGGGGGCTGGAGGGATTGGTAGACAGATTTCAAGATCTGCAAAATCGAATTATTCCGGAGGGGGCGATCTGGGTGGTCATTCCAAAGAAGAAATATGCGCGCAAGTGGGGGATTGACTTCAGGTGGGAGGAGATACAGGCAGCGGGGTTACGGACCGACCTGGTAGACAGTAAAGTGGCCTCGGTGGATGAGGAAACCTATGGGACGCGCTTTGTGATCCGGGCGGCGTTGAGGAACAAGTATCGCGACCAGGCTTGAGCGGGCGGGTGGGACCTGAACCGGGGGGGAGGAAATGGGGGTATTCATATTAGCGATTTCTTGGTGTTCGAAGAAAGGGGCAGGATGAGTTTGTCGAGATGCGTGCTGGTCCTGATGATTATCTCGGGGGGGCTGCTGGTGGCAAGCTGCCGCGGGGATGCAAACGAGATGTTTATTCAAGGGACCTGGTATAACAACGACGAGCATCTAAAGCAGGTTGTGGGAGAATCCCCTCAGGAAACGTAGTGGACGTTTGACCGCGGCGCGTACGAGTTATCGGCCTGCTGCTTCGCCAGGACTA
>DASQQR010000448.1:0-3310 GCA_035643335.1 Anaerolineales bacterium | reverse complement strand
CCTATCTGCAGGCGCAAATCGGCAACCCCGAAGGCGACGACCAGCCCAATAAAAAATACTACGATCCCAGGGTCTGGCTGCGGCGCGGGGAAGGGTCGTTTAAGGCCCGTTTGAAACAGTGTTTTGTGGAATTGAACAACGTCAATACACTTGGTCAGGATTCATACTTTTGACTGTTGACAGGTAGGCCCATTTGCCGTATAAACGAATCAGGTGAATGTGTCTTTAGCCCCGTGCTGAGCTGCGGGGCTCCTTTTCAGGTGGGATTGGAGGTGACCGATATGAACAGCCTCAAGCGAATTGGGTTCCTGGTTGCCTGGGCATTGATCGGCGCAGTTATCGGATTAGCCTTTGCATGGGCACAAGTCTCGGGATTGTTGATCCGCTGGCAGAACCTGGGAAGACCACCGGAAAACTCGGTAGAGATCATTGCTGCCAATGCGCGGGCCGTATGGATTGAAACGGCCTCCGGGAAGATATATATCTCCTCGCTCGAGGGTGGCTGGAGACAGGCCGAGGGGTATGTCCCGCAAGGAGAGAGGGCGTCCGGTGAACTGCCGGTCAGAAGAAGGCCCAAACCGCTGGAAGACGCAGTCGACAGCTATACATCAACCCAATCGGCTGGGGGCGAGATCATCTACTCGTTGTACACCATCAGAGCGGATGGCAGCGTGTATCTGTGGCAAGATTGGCCCAAGCCCTCGGACCGCAACAACCTCTTGATCGCTCCGGTGCTTAGTACCATCCTCTTTTCCTGGTTGGCGCTAGTAATCGCTGGTTACAGAGGGTTTGTCAAAAAAGTGCAAGAGAGGAAGAAACCCGGTACGGTTGCGGAAGAGATTTTGAGATTGCCGCGCGGCACGCGTTGGTAGGCGAGGTGGATCAGCGAGCGTAGACGCAGATATGGCGACCGCTGTCAGCGGTAAAAGCGCTGCGCGCCCAGTCCGATCAATGGTGCTTTAATTCAAGACCGGCCAGGCGAGCCATTAGATTCAGCTCGGAAGGCCAAGCATATCTGATTTTAACGGGATAGAGACGAGAGCCCTGCTGATCAGTGATGATATGCTGGGTACGGATTTGTTGGTTGACCGGATAGAGTCATGCAGATTGATGATAAACTAGACACCTATTCTCCTATATACTTAGTAGTGCGACGGCCGGAGCAGAACAAGATGAAATTCTATCGATTTGACCCAGAAACGGGCCGGCAGATCGAGCTGTACGAAGGCCGGAACGTGCGTTTGACCAGAATCGTCCGGCTTACTAACGTCGCCATGATCAGCTGCATCTATATCGGCGCGAGAGGGGCGATCGGGCACCACCCAGCCGCCAGCCAGCAATTATTCCTAATCGTTGAGGGAGAAGGATGGGTACGGGGAGAGACGAGTGAAGAAATATCGTTATCCGCTGGGCAGGCTGTACTTTGGGGGAAAGGTGAGTGGCACTCATCCGGTTCGGTGAACGGTATGACCGCGATCGTGATTGAGGCGGATGATCTGGAACCGGAGAGGTTCATGTCATCAGTCTAGGAGGAAGGGGGAAACTGGATCAGGGCGTGTTACGTGATACATGAGGCGTGATGCGTGATCCGTAATGCGTAGATGAACATTCATCCAGAGAGGAAATAGCCGGGGGCAAAATTTATGACAAGGAAGGTTCATGGCTGTTAATATTGTTCAGGCTTTTGATGAATACCGCGCAGAGAGAGTTGCGGGGTTTTTGGCAGAATCTCTTCAGCCGGGGGCACGCGTTTTAGATTGTGGCTGTGGGAAAATGAGGGTTGGGGAACTGATCAGCGAGGAGCTGGACATCGAGGTGATTGGGGTGGACCTGATCAGCCTCAGCCAGACGGGTATGGATATGTGCCTGGGAGACGGTAGCAGGTTACCCTTTGCGGATAATAGTTTTGACTCGGTTTATGCCGTCTCGGTGCTGCACCACACGAAGAAATCTCTGCGGGTGCTGAAAGAATGTGTGCGAGTGGCTCGCGACCAGCTGCTGGTGGTGGAGGACGTCTACCGGAATGGTTTTGAACTCGCCCTGCTAAAATTATTCGACTGGCTGGGCAACCGGCCCTTTGCGGCCGAAATGAGCCTGCCGTTCACTTTCCGCTCCGAGCGCGAATGGTCAGCACAGTTCGAAAAATTGGGTCTAAAAATCGCCAAAGTGGTTCCAGTCCGGCCGGTACCCTGGCGCCCGACCAGGCACCGGATGTTCATCCTTGGGAGTAATGGGCACCCTGAACAGTTTCGAGTGAAGCCCCAATCTTCAGAAGCCCGGTTGGAAGGCCTCGGTGCCCGTCGATAGCTTCAAATACGTTCCCCGGCTGATCGCCGCGTTCTACAAGATGAGCGACCGGGAACCGGAATTTCCGATCCCATGGACGCCGGTCACAAAGCCGCTGGCCGAATGCAAGTTCGGATTGGTCACGTCCGCGGGGCTATACCAGAAGGGTGTGGAAGCCCCCTTCGACGTGGAGCGGGAGAAAAAGGAACCAACCTGGGGCGATCCGACCTATCGCACGATCCCAAGCGATATACAGCAATCCGAGTTAGGCGCCAGCCACCTGCACATCGACACACGGGATGTGCTGATCGACATGAATATCCTGCTGCCGATCCAGCGCTTTCGAGAGTTGATCGCGGGAGGACACATCGGCGGGCTGGCGGACCACGTATATTCCTTCATGGGCTTCCAGGGCTACCCACCGGATGCCAGCCAGTGGCAGGAGAAATACGGGCCCGAAGTGGCCGGGAAGTTCAAATCTGAGGGGGTAGATTGCGTCTTACTGACGCCGGCCTGACCGGACTGCGCCATCAACGTGCCCGTGCTGGCACGTACCTTTGAAGGCGCCGGGTTCTCCACCATCCTGGTAACTCAAATGCCATTTTGGGCAGAAAAGACGGGCGTCCCACGCACGCTGGCAGTGGAGTTCCCCTTTGGACATATATTGGGACTGCCTGGGGACCCCGAACAACAGATGCAGGTGATCCGCCAGGCACTGGAGGTTCTGAGATCAGCCGATGAGCCTGGCACCATCGTGCACTCTGAGGAAACCTGGCCTGTACCTCAGAAAGAGGCCTATAAAGCTTGGCAACCAGAGGAGCCCTCCCCAATCGTCCAGGTACTGGCGCCAAGGTACCGGGAAATACTGCGCGGGCGGCGGAGCTCGGGGTCCGGGGAGCTGGGGAGCGGCGACAGAGTTCGTCGCCAGGGAACTGGGGAGCCAGGGAGCAAGGGAGCAAGGGAGAGATGAAGGATCCAACCAAGAGGTTCAGTGACCGGGTTGAGAATTACATCAAGTACCGGC
>DASQQR010000447.1:0-5588 GCA_035643335.1 Anaerolineales bacterium | reverse complement strand
GGAGCCTATCGCATTCCCGACATAGAAGCTCGCCGGGAAGGCATTGTTGGTCAAATTCGCCAGCCACACATTCGTGTATCGGAATCCCTGCCCCAACCCGGCCAGGTCGCTGAGGAAATGGGTGCCGCCGTCGATAAACATGGGCAGCAGGGAAAGCACCAGCCCCCACCAGGGAATCTTCTTCAACCTGCGGCGCAAGGGCCACCAGATTAAGCCAAAAATCAACGTGCTGGTGTACATGTAGACCATGCGGTCGGACCACGCCACCTTCCAACCCATCTCCGGGTTTCCGATGAACTGACGTAGCACCATGGGGTTTGTGCTGCCTTGCCAGGCCGCTTGGATTTCGTTCAGGGAATACATCGCTTTCGGCCCAAACAAGAAGAACGAGCGCTGAGGTAGCTGGTGGCACTGCAAGGAATAAAAGGTGTAGATAACCTTGGCAATTCCGGTCCACCCCAGGCGCATGAACATCGGGGCTGTGAAGGGGAACCCGACGTACAAACCCATGGCAATTGCAAAGGCTGCGATCCAATTTCTGGATAACCAGTAGACCACTCGCTTGGGCATGCTGAGCCGGTACTGTTTTTCGACTGGGGGTGCAGATTGTTCGTAGATATTCATTAATTTTGTAAGCGCACCAAAGTGCCCGGATGCTTGCCTGTTTGCGCGACAGTTGAACTGTCGTCCCACCGGTTTGGCGCGCCAGGTTTATTTTTTATTATAAAGGTACATCCGGTTACAGCACACCGCCAAAAAGCTTATGTGCATATAGGCAATTTGGCCTATATGATAACCCGGTTTTTCACTCATCAGTAAAGGGGTCAATTGGCGCTTATGAAAATGAACAACTATTGGCTATATTAAATGTAATGAAGTTATTTTTTTTCTAGGATTGCATCTCATGGATGAATTGATTATATCGACTCAAGGTTTGACCAAAACTTACGGTCGAGGCGCAAAACAAATCGAAGCAGTGCGGGGGATCAATCTGCAAGTAAGTGAGGGAGAGATTTTCGGGCTGGTAGGACCTGATGGCGCTGGAAAAACTACCACCATCCAGATGCTGTGCGGTATTTTAACACCCACTTCCGGCTCCGCCACCGTCGCAGGCGTCGATGTCGCTAGCAATCCCGATGCGCTCGACGGCATGATCGGTTATATGTCCGCAGGTTTCTCGTTGTACGGTAGCCTCTCCGTAGATGAAAATCTTGATTTCTTTGCCAAGATCTACAAGGTGCCGCTTTCGGAAGCCGCCGAACGTAAAGAAAGACTCTTGCGTTTCGCTCGGCTCGTCGAAGCGCGGCACCGCCGCGCCGAACACCTTTCCGGCGGTATGAAGAAAAAACTGGCTCTGGCCTGCACCCTGATCTACCAACCACAAGTGCTCTTCTTGGATGAACCCACTAGCGGAGTCGACCCGGCTTCACGCCAGGATTTCTGGAAGATTTTGTACGAATATCTGGCAGAGCGGATCACCATTTTCGTTTCTACCCCCTACATGGACGAGGCCGAACGCTGTCATCAGGTAGCCTTGCTGCGCCAAGGTCAAATCATTGCTAATGACACCCCCTCTTCATTAAAGAACGCCCTTCGCGGGGTCAGCATTGATCTGGTCGCCCAACCGCAAGCAAATGCCGTAGCTTGGCTGCGCCAAGCCAAAGGAGTCAACCAGGTGCAGGTGTTTGGTGAGCGTCTTCACCTCTTGCTGCGCGATGACTATGAGCTGGTCGAAGAGCTTCCAGATCGCCTGCGCCAGGCCGGGGTTGAGGTGTTGGACTACAAGACCACCTCTCCTTCTCTAGAAGATGTGTTCATCGCCGACATCGAAGATCAGGGCAGCGACGACAAATCGCCCATCTCAATTGGCGTTCTACCTGGATTGAATTCCAGTTCTGTGGGAGTGATCAATGATCCTGAAGCAAGGATCAATGGCGTCGTTATTCAGGCTCAAGGCCTCACTCGACGGTTTGGCAACTTTACTGCGGTCGATGATCTCAATTTCACAGTCCAGCGCGGCGAGATCTTCGGCTTTCTGGGGCCGAATGGTTCCGGTAAGACTACCACCATCCGTATGCTGACCGGTTTATTGCCGGCCACCTCCGGCCAGGCCAAAGTGGTCGGTTACGATGTCACCCACCAGCGTGATGCCATGAAATCCAATCTTGGCTACATGTCCCAGAAATTTTCCCTCTACAACGATCTGACAGTGAGCGAAAATATCAATTTTTATGGGGACATTTATGGGCTGCCGCCAGCCCGCCTGCCAGAGCGCCGCCAATGGGTGCTGCAAATGGCTGGTCTGAAGGGCAAGGAACAGTTGCTGACCCGCGACCTCTCAGGAGGGTGGAAGCAGCGGCTTGCTCTGGGATGTGCCATCCTGCACGAGCCGGAAATCGTCTTTCTGGATGAGCCCACCAGTGGGGTGGACCCGGTTGCACGCCGGCAGTTCTGGGACCTGATTTTCGAGCTTTCTACTCAGGGGATCACCATTTTTATCACCACTCACTATATGGACGAGGCCGAGCACTGTCACAACCTGGGGCTGCTCTATCAAGGCAGGCTGATCGCCCGGGGTAGCCCGGCCCAACTGCGCGCCAGGATGAAACTCGGCTCGTTGCTAGAAGTTCCCCTGCAGGCGGATCCCCTGGCAGCTTTGAATTTCCTTGAAGGCGCACCGGAAATCATCCAGTCCAGTATCTTTGGTGATAAACTCCACGCTTTGGTATGGGATATGGAGGCCGGGAAAAACAGCATTGAGCAGGCGCTGGCCCCCCATGATTTGATGGCCGGACCCATCCAAACGGTGCCGATTTCCCTGGAAGACCTGTTTATGCTCTTTATTGAAATGGAAGTGAGCGGACGGAAAGCGAGACAAAACGGATGAAAAGTATTTTACCTATCTTAGAAAAAGAACTGCGGGAGATCTGGCGCGACCCCTACACATTGGGTGTGGCCATCCTGTTGCCTCTGGTGCTGCTCTTCCTGTTTGCCTATGCCCTTAACCTGGACGTGAAGGACACGCCGTTGGCCGTGATTGATCTGGACAACAGCCCCAAGAGCCGGGCTTACGTAAATGCCATCCTCAATTCCGCCAAGTTCGAGCTCAAATACCGGCCTGCCAGCCCCGGGGAAGCCAGCCGTCTGCTCGATCACGGCCGTGTCCGGGCTGTCATGATCATCCCTGATGGCTTTTCCCGCACCTTGCTGGGAGGCGGCAGGGCGGATGTGCAGACCCTGATCGATGGCACTTTCCCGACCACTGCACTCGTCGTCCAGGGATATATCCAGGCCATCAACGCTTCATTCAGCCAAAATCAGATCTCCCAACAGTTAGAGTCCCTGGGAAGTGCTGGAGGGACCTCCTTCGCTCCTACGGTAACAACCCTTCCAAGGATCCGTTACAACCCAGAGATGGAGAGCGCCAACTCCATCGTGCCAGGTTTGATTGGGGTTATCCTGATGGCTTTCCCTCCGCTGCTCTCCGCCCTGGCGATCGTTCGGGAGAAAGAGCGCGGCTCTATTCAACAGATATTTGTCTCCCCGTTGAAACCCTGGGCCTTCATCCTTGGCAAGCTGATCCCGTACGGCGTGATTGCGTATTTGGAGTTGCTGTTGGTTCTGCTGGCCACCCGCTACTGGTTCAATGTGCCCGTGGCCGGCAATATCGGCTTATTCCTGATCGCTTCCATTCCATACGTGATAAGCACGGTAGCCATTGGCCTACTGGTCAGCACACTGACCAAATCCCAATTGACGGCGATGTTGTTGGCCATCGTGCTGACCATGATGCCGGCCTTCATCTTTTCCGGTTTCATGTTTCCGCTTAACAGCATGCCTGAGATCTTGCAGATTTATTCCTACGCCTTCCCCGCCCGGTACTTTTCTGAGATCACCACAGGAGTATTCTTGAAGGGTGTCGGTTTGCAGATATGGGGCCCTCAGCTCGGGATTTTATTGTTCTACACCACAATATTAGTGATTCTGGCCTCGCTCAGGTTTCAGAAGAAGGTGAGTTGATATGACCCGTCGATTAATCGGTTTGATGCGTAAAGAATTCATCCAATTTCTACGCGACAGAGCTTTGGTGCTTTTGATCCTGTATACGTTCGTCGAAATTGCCATCTGTGGGTGGGCACTGACTTTAGAAGTGCGGGACATGCCTGCCGTGATCTACGATGGGGATCGTTCATCCCAGAGCCGTGAGCTGGCGCGTGCCTTTGCTCGCCTGGAAAACTTCGATGTGATCGCCTGGATAGCAGACCCGGCTGAGATTGATAGCTTGATGGACGCTGGAAAGGCGAGTCTTGCCCTGGTTATCCCGCAGGAATTTAGCCGCAATATCCAGGCGGGAGTGCCTACCCAGGTACAACTGATCGTGGATGGTTCTAACAGCAGTCTCGCTGGCCAGGCCATGGCAATCACTTCTGACCTGGTGCGAGCCTATAACGCCGAAGTAGCCCTCGACCTCCCGACTGGAGCCAGCCTTAGACAATCCGCTCTCCTGCCAGCAGTGAACAACCTGCTGCGTATCTGGTATATGCCGCAACTGGAATACGTCCACTTTATCATGCTGACCATGCTGACCATCTCTGTGTTGATGTTGGGGATTCTGCTTCCCGCCGCCAGCATCGTACGGGAGAAGGAGGCCGGCACGTTCGAACAGTTGATGGTCACCCCGATAAGAGGGCTGGAATTGATCATCGCCAAGACCGTCCCCATGGTGCTCCTGAAGCTCGTCGGCCTGACTTTAGGGGTGGGCATGTCGCTGTGGCTGTTCAACGTACCCTTACGCGGCAGTCTGGGGCTCTTCTATGGCATCTCTTTGCTCATGTTCATGAGCAGCATGGGCATCGGGGTATTGATCGGCACCTTCGCTCAAAATATGCAGCAGACCCTGTTAATCGCCTTCTTCATCTTATTCCCAGTGGCCTTCCTGTCGGGCACAATGGTTCCGATCAGCAACATGCCCCTCGCCTTGCAGTGGTTGACTTACCTCAGCCCTCTGCGCTACTACGTAGACATAACCTTAGGTATATTTTTGAAGGGTGTCGGGTTGGAAGCCCTTTGGGGACAGACGTTGGCCTTGGCTATTTTCGGAACAGTACTGCTGGGGCTTGGCACCTTGCGGCTTCGGCATAGCCTGGCGTGAATAATTAAATGATTTTCGACCGTTAGAGAGCATCATACCTGGTTATTGACCAATTTGGAAAGGAGTAAATAATGAAAACACGCATTACCGTTCTCACCATTATCCTGGCGCTTCTCATCGCTGGCGGATTCTGGTGGCAATCCACGACGAAAGTATCCGCGATCAGTGATGAGTTTGAAGCCACCGGCACCATCGAGACCCGTGACGTCAACCTGGCCTCCGAAATCAGCGGCAAGGTTGCTGAGGTGCTGGTCGAGGAAGGTGAGCCCGTTACAGCTGGCCAACCCTTAGTGCGGCTCGACGATGCCGCCATCACAGCCCAGCGCGCCCAGGCCCAGGCAACCCTGCAGGCGGCCAAGGCAAACCTGGCCCTGCTGGAGGCCGGACCGACCGGTGACCAGATCCGGGCCGCCGAGGCGCAGCTGGCCCAGGCGGA
>DASQQR010000446.1:0-13473 GCA_035643335.1 Anaerolineales bacterium | reverse complement strand
TTTGTGGCTTTTCACCCACCATACTCGCCTCGGGCTCAGTCTGAGGGCCATCGCCCAAGACGAGCGCGCCGCCCTGACCCTGGGCATCGATGCAGACCGCGCCGCGATCATCGCTCTGGGGCTCGGTTCGACACTGGCGGGTTTGGCTGCAGTAGTGCTTCTACCTTTGGGCAACATCACGGTTCAGACCGGGTATGAGGTGCTGATCTTCTCCCTGGCTGTGTGCGTCGTTGGTGGGCTAGGCAGTTGGGCGGGCTCCATAGTGGCGGCGTTCGTCATCGGCTATGCACAAATCCTGACGGTGGCTTTCTTCAAACCCCATTTCCAGGCCGTGGTCGCCCTGGCAGCTATCCTGATTGTGCTCATCTTCAAGCCCTCCGGCCTGTTTGGCAGGCAAAAAGAACTGGAGGAGAGAGTATAAAAAACCATGAGCCTCGTTCAAAAACAGAAGCGTCGCGAGCGCCTGGACCGGGGGATCAAAGTCCGTTCGGAGAGCATTTACGCCCTGGCCTCCCTCCGAGAGATGCTCTATCTCCTGGCGCCCAGGCTGGTCCTCATTCTGGGCTTGCTGCTAAGCCCACTGCTCATCCAGAGCTTTTACTGGCAGAGGGTGTTGGGCATCTCCGCAGCCTATGCCTTGCTGGCATTGAGCTTCGATTTCTTAGCGAACTATGTTGGGTTGGTCTCGTTGGGTGGAGCACTCTTCACTGGGGTGGGTGCCTATACGGCGGGCATTCTGAATTTTTACCTGGGTGTGCCACCACTGATGACAATCCCTATCGCCACATTGGTGGGAGCGGCGGTCTCAACCCTGATACTACTCCCGGTGCTGCCCCTACGAGGGGTGTATTTCGCCATTGCTACGCTAATGTACCCGTTGCTGTTCGAGCGCATCATCGCTGCCGCTAACATCCTGGGGGGCACCGAGGGCCTTTCAGGTTTATCTTCGTTTTCTGCCATTTGGATCGAGAATTACCTGCCGATATTTGGCCTATTCCTGGCCCTATTCGGATTGCGCAGATTGGTCAATGCTGACATCGGCCTGGTTTTGCGAGCGATCAAAGACAACGATCAATCCGTGCGGGCTTCCGGCCTGGACATCACCAACTACCGGGCCCGGGCGGTGTTCATCGCCTCGGCCATTGGATGCTTCGCTGGCGCTTACCTCTCGCATCTATACTCCTGGGCTGGAATGTCATCCTTCGCCCTGGATTTCTCCATTTTGCCCATCGCCG
This sequence comes from Anaerolineales bacterium, assembly GCA_035643335.1. Lineage (GTDB taxonomy): Bacteria > Chloroflexota > Anaerolineae > Anaerolineales > UBA4823 > DASQQR01. The sequence goes on along the minus strand of DASQQR010000446.1, from coordinate 12,238 downwards.
CCACGGTGGTGGGCGGGCCAGGTACATTGGCAGGACCGGTCTTGGGCAGTTTCATCCTCTCACCCTTATCCGAGGTATTGCGCGAGTTCGGCACTCTGAGGATCGTTTTCTACGCCCTGGTGATCGTCCTCTTCATCGTCTTCCGCAGCGAAGGAGTTCTGAATTACCTGCAGAGAAAGTATGAGCAATTTGAGCACTGGGTCGAGGTGTAACTCGTGAAGCCGGCAGGTCCCATTATGCAGGTAAAAAACATCAGAAAGGCATTTGGCCGCGTGATGGCTGTAAATGATGTGACCTTCGACCTTTATCCTGGAGAAATCCTGGGAATCATCGGCCCCAATGGCTCAGGAAAGACCACCCTGGTCAACTGTCTCACTGGTTTCGTGAAAAAGGATTCCGGGAAAGTGTTCTTTAAAGGCGAGGATATCAGCAATCTCCCGGTCCACAAGATCGCCAACCGCGGTCTGCTGCGGACTTTCCAGGTGATGCGGCCGTACTACAGCCTCCCAGCCTTTAAGAATCTGATCGTGCCGCTCTTCTCTCCACGCGCCCGGCGCTTCAGCGAAGGGAGACTTGGCGACCGGGACACGGTGGCCGTGAACCTTTTGGAAGATGTCGGCTTTGAGCGCGACTCGTTCGTTCCCTACAAATTAGCCTCCTCCCTGCCCACCGGTTATCTTAAACGCATCGAACTCGCCCGCTGTTTGGCCTTGCGTCCGGAAGTGCTTATCGGGGACGAGCTCTTCTCCGGCCTCAGCGCAGCAGAGATATCCAGTATGGTGCCAGCCATTGAAAAACTACAGATGCAAGGCATCACCCTCGTGATGATTGAACATCGTTTACATGCCCTTTTCCGGTTGGCCAGCCGGGTGTTGGTGATGAACTTTGGGGAGAAAATCGCTGAAGGGAGGCCGGATGAGATTATGGGTAACGACCGCGTCAGGGAAGCGTATCTCGGTTCAGATAAGATGTCATGGGACTAGAAGTAACGGACCTGATGCTTTTCTATGAAAATATGCTGGCAGTGAACAACGTCAGCTTGGAGTGTGAGGACGGCCAGATCGTCGGCGTCTTTGGCGCCAACAGCGCTGGCAAATCTTCGTTAATGTACGCAATCTCAGGCCTCATCCTCGACATTCAGAAGAAAGAAATGATGAAAGGCGGCGAGCGTATCACCGTGCTGGGCAAAATCACCTTCAACGGTGAGGACATCACTCATTTCAAACCCAGCGAACGCGCCCGGCGGGGCCTGATCCTGTGCCCGGAGCGGCGGCGCATCTTCGCGGAGAGCAGCACCTTGGAGAACCTCAGGATCGGCGCCTACCTGGCGGATAAGGAGCAGGCTGGGAAAACGCTGGGCTATGTTTTCAGCATTTTCCCCCCGCTAGCGGATCGCAAGATTCAAAAACGAGCCGGCGGCTTCCTCAGCGGTGGCCAACAGCAGATGTTGGCGGTTGGCCGGGCCCTGATGGCCCAACCCAAGTTGCTGCTCCTCGACGAGCCGTTATTGGGACTCAGCCCGGCGATCCAATCCGCCCTGGTCGATGCCGTTAAACAGATCCGCGATGAGACCGGCATCTCGGTCATCATCACCGAACAATATGCGCGGCCAATTTTGCCCATCATTGATTACGGCTACATCATCGAAAATGGGTCGCTCGTCCTTGAAGGCACTCGCCAGGAATTGATCGCTAACCCAGACGTGCACGCGGCATATTTTGGGGTCTAGGGACTTATGTCGGATCACATCGACCTGGACAAACCGTTATCCGTCAACGAATTCCTCTTCAGCCGCTTTGAGGAGATCTGTGAGATCGTCCCCCACCACCCCGCCATTATCTACCTGGGAGAGAAGTACTCCTTCTCCCGACTGAAAGAACTCATCAACCGCTTTGCCACTGCCGCGGCGGACCTGGGCATCCAGGATAACGACCGCGTCATCCTTTATATGCAGAACTGTGTCCAGTGGGTGATCGCCTACTTCGGCTTGCAGAAGATCGGCGCTATTCCGGTGCCAGTATCCCCCATCTATACCGCTTACGAAGTCGAATACATGGCCAATCACAGCGGAGCCACAGCCATCATTTGCCAGGACACCAACTTCGGGTACGTTAAACGATTGCAGCCCAAAACTGGTATTGAGAAGATCATCGTGGTTAACTTGGTGGACATCCTGCCCTTCTGGAAGCGAGCGTTCGGTTATCTCTTCGATAAAGCCCCCAAAGGCAAAGTCGAGCGGGGCGAGGAGGTGTATTTCTTCCGCGACCTGGTTCACAAGTACCCGCCCAAACCGCCCGAAGTCAAAATGGACCCTCAGGAACACATCGCCTATATCCTGTATACGGGAGGCACCACCGGCTTTCCAAAGGGTGTCCCAGGTACCCACACCAGTATGGTCAGCTTCCTGAACGATGTGATTAAGCTGTACGGTAAGCACATCCGGCCCACCCAGGACGTCTTCATCCTGGTCAACCCCTTATTCCACATCATGGCTTATGGCATGTTCCTCTCCCTTGGGCTTAACGCCGGCTGCACCACGGTCATCATGCCCGAGCCGCAGATCGACGCCATCCTGGACGCCGTCCAGCGCTACAAGGGCACGACATTCCTCGGCGTTCCAGCCCTATATCGCATGATCTTAGAAAATGATCGCCTCGCTACTTACGACCTGAGCTCCCTGCGCATGTGCTGGAGCGGCGGTGACACTCTCCCTATGCAGGTCTTCCGGCGATGGGAGGAGGAAAGCGGCGTCAAGATTTTTCAGGTCTACGGATCCACTGAGGTCGGCTTCGTCTCGATGAGCTCTCCGGAACTCGAGCCCTCTCCCCAGAATATCGGCGAGATCCTTCGAAGCAGGCGTTTCAAAATCGTGAATCCTGAGACACTTGTTGAGGTGGAAGACGGACAAGTTGGGGAATTGCTGATCACCTCCGACCACATCATCAAAGAATATTGGAATAATCCTGAAGAGACGCTCCAATCTTACGTTGAACTGGACGGGGAAGTCTGGTACCGCATGGGAGACTACGTCAATCGCAGCGCGAATGAAATTCGCTTCGTCGAGCGCAGCGCGGACCTGATTAAATACAAGGGCTACCGAGTCTCCGCCTCAGAGATTGAAGCCGCCCTCCAGGATCACCCGGCGGTTATCGGCGCCTGTGTGGTCGGTGTCCCTGATCCCAAAGTCGGCGAGCGCATCCGGGCCCTGGTCGTTCTGCGGGAGGATGCCCGCGGTGTAGGTTCCGTTGACCTGATCCGCTGGTGCCGCGACCGGGTCGCCCCGTACAAAGTGCCGCATTACATTGAATTCAGGGATATGCTGCCCAAGTCCAAGGTAGGGAAATTGCTCAGACGCGAGGTAAGAGCCGAGGAAACGCGCCGGCTATCCGAAGAAGAAACCCCAAAAATTCAAACCAGTTGACCTGTTATCATGCCCAATTCAAAGCTATTAAGCCTCAAACTGGCCATATCCCGCTTCGTTCCGGATGGCAGCTCAGTCGTTATGGGCAGCGCCCAGGAAACCTTGATCCCCTTCGCCGCCGGGCACGAGGTCATTCGCCAAAGGAAGCGTGATCTCACTTTAATCGGGCCCATCTCAGACATCCTGTTTGACCAGTTGATCGGCGCTGGTTGCGTGCGCAAGGTTCGGGCTGCCTGGGTTGGCAACGTGATTACAGGCTCGGGCTATAACTTCCGCCACGCCATCGAATCTGGCCTGATCGAAATCGAGGACCATTCCAACCTTACTCTCTCGATGGCCTTGCGGGCTGCAGCGTTAGGAGTTCCCTTTCTACCCACCCACACAGCGCGCGGAAGCGACCTGTTCAAAACCAATCCAGGCCTTAAGGACGTAACCTGCCCTTTCACCGGTCAGGTTCTCACAGCTGTGGCGGCCATTAATCCCGATGTGACCATTATTCACGTCCAGCGCGCCGATGAGTACGGGAATGCGCACAGCTGGGGAAACACCGGCATTACTCGAGAGGCTTGTTTAGCGGCGGAACGCGTGTTAGTCACTTGCGAAGAAGTCGTCTCGCCCGAGGTGATCAGCAGCGACCCCAACCGGGTAATCACACCCGGATTTCGGGTGTGCGCCGTCGCCCACGCCCCATGGGGAGCCCATCCCTCGCCCGCGCCCGGCCATTATAACCGCGATCACCAGGCTTTCCTGGATTACCGCGATGAAAGCATTAGGCCCCAGGCCTTTGCTGCCTGGCAGGCTCGCTGGGTAGACGGCGTGGAAGACCAGGCCGGTTACATGACCTTGTTAGGTGAGGAGCGCATGGCGCAGCTGAGACTTAAGGTAAACGCGCCATCGGCGGAAGCAAATTTCGGATATTGATATGCGCTCTGCTGGAAATAACCGAGAGCATTCGGAAACTCGTTATTACACGCCAGCCGAATTAATGATCACCGCGGCAGCCCACGAAATCGCCGATGGGGAAGTGGTCTTCGTCGGCATGCGCCTGCCCCTTTTAGGATTCCAGCTGGCCAAGACTACTCACGCACCCAACGCCACCGGCGTGTTCGAACTGGGGATCATCCGCGACAAGCCCGCATCGCAGCCCATCCTGACCATGGGGGATTTGCCCAACCTTTACCAGGCTCAATGGCTTTCGGATACCGCCGATATCATGGGGCTCCTGCAGCGCGGACTGGTCGATGTCAGCTTCATCGGTGGCGCTCAGGTGGATCGCTATGGAAACCTGAACACCACTTACATCGGCGGGCATGAAAATCTCAGGACACGCCTGCCCGGCAGCGGCGGGGCCTGCGACCTGGCTTCTCTGGCAAATCGGCATATCATCATTATGAACCATGAAAAACGCCGCTTTGTGCCACAGGTAGATTACATTACCTCGCCCGGCTACGGCCAGGGTGCCGGCTGGCGTGAATCAGTGGGCCTGCCGCGAGGCGGTCCATCGGCGGTCATCACTACTTTAGGCGTGATACGGTTCGACCCAGAAACCCGGGAGATGATCCTGAGCGCCATCCATCCGGGGGTAACGGTCGAAGGAGTGCGTGAGCACACCGGTTGGCCGCTAAAGATCGCGTCCAACATAAATCAAACCCCCAAGCCCACTCCGGAAGAGCTGAAAATCTTAAAGAAATTTGACCCAGACGCATTCTGGACAGGGCCTTAAAATAGCATTGCTACTCTAAGAGTACCTCGTCCCGGTGCCCCAAGCCGAGGGAGTTGTCGATAAGATAAAACCGATCCGGAATCAGCTCATACCAGGCGATGTCCTTCATGGCTCTCACAATTTCCTGGGGGGCTCGTGAAAGATCAGCGATAACCGAAAATTTCAAGCCGTAACGCGCCATGGCGGAGGCCCGTTCAACCCCGGTGATCCGCCTGGCTTCCCCCTCCAGTTGTATACCTTTGATGTCAGGCCAATCCCCATAATCTTCTTGAATCGTCGCCGCCACCCTTGGCTGGGCCTCGAGATTGCGGCTGTGGCGGCTGGTAGGCGCCGACAGAAAATAAAGATCAAAACCATGGTTAACGTAGAAAACCGCAGCGGCCCATAGGCCCTCGGGACCAGCAGTGGCAAGGGTCATCACATTGTGCTCCTGTAAATAGGCTAAAGCCTTCTCCTTCAGTAGAGAGCTCATATTGGCAAGTAAAGGGAAAATTAAGGCCCGATCTCCAACACGCCCGGCAATTGAGAAATGGCATAAATGATCCAATCCGGGCCACAAGCTGAAAGTAGGGCCGAGTCGCCTGCCCCCGAAAGCACTGCCACGGATGCCATCCCCGCTGCTTTGCTCGCTTCGATATCGATCGCGGCGTCTCCCACGTAAACGCACTGGCTCGCAGGCGCGTCTAACATCTGGGCACATTTCAGTAATCCTTCGGGGCTTGGTTTGCGTTTATCGACTTCCTTCCCAGTAAGAATGACATCAAAGAACTCCATCAGCCCTTCAACCTCTAAAGGTTGGAAGGCCCCCACGCGTGACCCGCTGAGGATACCTAATTTAGCCCCCCGCGCCCGCAGAGTTTTCAGAATCTCGCGGACGCCCGGAAAAATACGACCATGCTGTCGCAGCACCTCTGGCCAAAGAGAAATCGCTTTTGACTTAAATCTTTTGATCCAGTATTGGCGGTCGGGTGTTTCCTCTGGAAGTATCATTTCCCAAAAGGACTGGCCGGTGTTCAACGCACACCGAATGGTCCTATCGGTAATCAAGGTATCGAGTTCCCGAGCCGCCTGTTGTGCTACCACTCGATAAGCCTCCAGCGAGTCAACTAATGTTCCATCGACGTTAAAAATAACGGCTTTTACCTTTAGGGCATGGGTAACCCCTAAAATAAGCTGATCGCCATCTTGTAAGGAAAAAAAATCGCGTATCGATAAAGCTGCGATCACTTCTACCTGATTTCTCGAATAGCCTGGCAGGATTGGGTAAACAATAGCGCCTGGTATTTGATTCATGACCCGTACTGGATAACAAAGTGCCATGCACCAGTTGTTGGTGGGCGGAATTATCTGAATTCCAGGAGAGTCTCGCAACTTCTCCCAATTTTGTCGAGCGGCAGGAGATTCCAGAATCAGATTCAGGGTACCTGGGAAAGGATCAATTCCAAGTTTCCTGAAGAACTGATGGCGAGCCCATTCCAATTGTGTGAAATTTGCCCCCTCTCGCTTATCGGAGACCAGGCGTCCCGTGAGCATCAAACCTTGCATGCCCACACCCTGGCAAAGTCAGACTTTTCCATGGCCAGCGTCTCTCCAGACAGGGCGAAATCAGGTATCTTCGGCTACTTCAGCAGGTTCTTTGGGGCTGGTTTGTTGAATGGGCAGCTCCACGCCGGAAGCGTGGGTCATTCCCTGCCAGCGTTCAAACAGATCATATCCCAGGTCGATCTCGAACATATCCAGTACCCGGTTGACCGTTTGATTGATGATATCATCCAAGGTCTTTGGGCGATGGTAAAAGGCGGGCATCGGCGGCATGATGATGCCGCCCATCTCAGTGACCTGTACCATAAGCTTGAGATGTCCCAGATGCAATGGCGTTTCACGCGTAACCAGAACGAGTTTGCGCCGGTCTTTAAGAACGACATCGGCGCCGCGCAGTAGCAGGTTATCGCTGTACGAGTTGGCCACCCCCGAGAGCGTCTTCATCGAACAGGGAATGATCACCATCCCCATCGTCTTGAAAGAGCCGGAAGAAAGGGCTGCCCCCATATCGCGGAAGCGGTAAGTGACGTCTGCCAGGGATTCGACTTGCTTCAGGTTGTATCCCGTTTCTTGAAGAATGGTCTGTCCGGTGGCGCTGCTAATAATGAGATGAGTTTCGACATCCGCAGTTCCTTTTAGAACCTCAAGTAGCCGAATCCCATAAATTGCGCCCGTGGCCCCCGACATTCCTACGATCAGTCTTTTGATGGACATAATTACCTCCTTTGCTCGAATGAAATCGTTTTGGCCGCGCTTTTCTCTACCCGAGTCACGAGAACAGAAGCAAGAAGAAAGGCGATCAAAAGGACAATGGGTACCGTGCGAAACATAGCAGGGATTCCCCAGGAGGAGGCCAGGAATCCCCCAGCAATCGGGCCGGCAAAAGCCCCCAGGTCCAGGCCCGCGTTGTAAAAGCCTGATGCAAGCCCCAATCTGGCCTTTCCTGTACTTTTCTCCTCGGCGACCATCGTGGCGCTAGTGACCCGGATAAGCCCCCGGCTGATTCCCACAAGGATAAACGCAATAAAAAAGATCCATGCAAGACGCATTTCGGGCAATAATAATACCACCAGTGACCAGAGGAGAATAGCCGCATTGTTCAGCAATCGAAGGTCAACAAATTTGAAAAGGACACCTGAAATTGGCCGGATTCCAGTTGCCGCCAGCGATTTCGCGCTGCGCAAGCCTCCAATCGCAGTCAGACTCAGTCCGATGCTGAGGCCGAAAAGGGGAAAAAAAGTCCCTACGGCGTCGTCCAGGAAGTTGATGTAAAACGCCACCAGAGTTGCCAGCACGATCGTTGGCGTTAGCCCGCTGAGGTCAATTCTCCAAAATCGACTTCGGTTGGGCCTTGCAAGTTCACCTTTTTCCTCAACGCGGCCTGGGGGATATGATGCAGCTTCCGGTTGGGGCAATGTGCTTACTACCATCAATGCTACCAGAGGGAAGACGCCTATGATTCCGAAACCCATCTGGAATCCCGCGGTATCTGCCAGGAACCCGCTTAAGGAGCTGCCGAGAGCGTAACCGGCGGAGATGGAAGCTGTATACCAACCCATGGTTACGCCGTTGGAATGGCTATCCGGTTTGAGCTCAATCGTCAGCGCGAGCATGATGGTAGTCACAGCGCCAAAGGCAAGCCCATGAACCAAAGTCAAAAGGATTACATATGCTTGACCACCGTTGTAAGCCAATCCGGCGGTGCTAAAACCAAGCAGCACTAACGCGCTACTTAGAAGGGTCTTGGCACGCTGCTCGGTATACATCGCGCCGGAGGGAAGGCGCGCAAGCAGTGAGGTAACCCCAAACAAAGAAACGATAATCCCGATCTGACTGATAGATACATTCAGAAACTCGAGATAAGGCGGAAAGATCGTGTTCATCCCCCCTTCGCTGGTGGTGACCATCAAAATGATGATAAACAGCTTAATCAATCGAAGCAGCTCTGATCTCCTTAAGTAAGTGGCCCCATTTCTCCCGGGTTGCCCGCTTAACTTCCAGACTCGGGCCAATGGTGGGCGGAAACTCATCCCGCCATTCCCAGGGTCGACAGGCATCAATGATCAGTCGCGAATTAAATCCTTTTTTATCTGGGGGGATCGCTGGATCGAGAGGACCGCTCCAAGCGCGCTTGATCAGGTCGATCGAGCGTTCCGGATCAGAGCGGGTGCAGACGGCCCACATGACATCGCCTAGATCGGTCACGTCGATGTCATCGTCTACGACAATAACGATGCGCCCCAGGTATGCGCCTACCCGGCACATGGCGGCCACATGACCGGCCTGGCGGGCGTGACCGGCATAGCGCTGTTTGATGGCAACAACATTGAGCAAGCGGCACCCGCCCACCCCGTGGCACCACACCGCGGTGACATCCGGCACACCGGCATCCCGGAGGGCTTTGTGAAGCATAGCCGACCGCAAATACACCCGGTAGCGGTGGGCTTCATAAGGTGGCTTTTGAGGAGGGATCCCCAAGAGGATAGGATCGTTGCGGTAATAGATCGCCTTGATATCGATATAGGGCTCGGGCCTTTGGGAGCTGGCATAGTAGCCAGTCCATTCTCCAAACGGGCCCTCATTCAGCTGGGCTTCGGGATCGACGAATCCCTCCAGTACGATCTCAGCATGAGCTGGGATTGGCAATCCAGTATATTTCCCGCGGATTACCTGGTATGGTTCACCTCTCACCGCCCCAGCAAACTCATATTCGCTCGTCCCAACCGGTAGTTCAAGCGAACTAGAGATGAACACCAACGGGTCGCCACCTACTATCATGGCAATGGGCATCTTTTCCCCTCTTTCAAAGTATTTATCTCGAAAGATCCGCCCATGTTTTCCCGGAGATATATAGATGCCCACCTTCGATTTGTCCTGAATCATGCCACGGTAGGTGCCAAGATTGATCCAGTCGCTGTCGGGGTCTTTGATCACGTTCACACACCCGGTCCCAATATAGCGGCCTCCGTCTAGCTCATGCCAGAGAGGGGTCGGAAAGACGGTCACATCGACTTCGCCCCCGGTCATCACGTTCTCCAATATCGGGCCCTCATCCACGTACCGCACCGGTACGGGCTCAACCTGGTCGTTAAGTTTCATCCAGCGATCCATCAGTTCGAAGGCACCAATGTCGGCTGGCAATCCTAAGGTGAGAGCGATCCGAGAACGCTTACTGAGCGCATTTACCAGAATGCGAAAGCCAGGAGGATAACCTTCGAATCCGCCCAGCAGTGCCGCCGGGGCATCATCCGTATGCTGTAGCATTTCTGTGATACGCCCAACGTCTTCGTCTAAAGTTGCACCGTGTACACGGCGCAATTCCCCCATCTCTTCCACCTGGCTCAACCAATCCCGCAGATCCTCGTATGGCATAGAAAATTTCCTCCAAGGCCAGTGTCAGTCTGCCTCAGCTATTGTCCTTACAGCTTGTTGTGCTTGCCGGCGAGTGAGAATGCTGATGAAAGCGTATGCGCCCAACGCCAGGACAGGAATCGCCGTTAACATCGCCGGGATGCCAACAAACGACGCCACGAAGCCTCCCACGGCAGGTCCAGCGATCGAGCCAATATCAAGGCCGGCGTTATATACGCCCGACCAGACCCCGACCTTATTTCCTGTAGATTGGTCACTGCTTTCAGCCACAAAGGTGGCGCTGGTCACGCGTAGCAGACCCCGGCCGATTCCCATAAAGACGAAAAGCAAGAACAGCCACGTCATGGATCGGGTTAATGCCGGGGAAAGAAACACAGCCCCGGCTGCTGCCACCATGGCGATGTGAGTTATGTTACGGTGGTGGAGAACCTGAAACAATTTACCCGAGAAGGGACGCACCAGGGCAGCCGCCAATGACAGCGCGCTGCGCAAAAACCCGATTTGCGCCAGGCTGACGCCAACCGCGAGCGCATATATTGGGAAAAAGGTATGCAAGCTTCGAAACATCAAGTTTACAAAGAATACAATCAAGGTTCCCATCAATACACCGGAGGGAATCTGCCTGAGATTGTAGCGCAATGACCATTGAGCTGGCGACCTGAACGCCGTTTCCCCTGTCGGCTGGGTTTCCATCTGCCCCAAACGGGAAAGGGTGGCGATGACTAAGATGGCAAGGAGCGAGAGAGCTGCGGTACCGGCAAAGCTGGCTGCAAAACCAAAGGAATCGGCAAGGTATCCACCCACCGGCTGGCCAACCGCGTATCCGGCTGCGATCGCGGAGGTATACCACCCCATCATCGCGCCGCTGGAGTAATCTTCCGGTCTGGCGTCTATGCATAAAGCCAGCGCAATTGTGGTAATCGCTCCAAAGGCAAAGCCGTTGAGAATAATCATGGCTATCAGAATGGCCGTGTGCTCGAAAGCAGTAAAACCCAATGCGGAAAGGCCCAGGCTCATCAAACCAGTCACAAGGGCGAACCTGGCGCGGCGTGGTGAATAGAGCACGCCCGATGGAATCCTGGCTGCAAGTTGAAAGACGCCGAATATTGAGGTCAGCAATCCAATCTGGCTGACCAGGTAAGCTCGCCCCTCAAGAAAAGGGGGGAAAACGACATTGATTGTGCCTTTCGCCATGGTAATAAGGAAGATGACCAGATAAACCCGGATGAGTTGTTTCACAAGTTCACTGCAGCTCCCTAATAACGATCTGCAACTCTTACTTTTGTTGGCGGCTCTAGCGTTTCAGGGCTCGAATCAATAATGACGTCGAGCAAAGCCGGCTTATCGGAGTTTAATGCTCGTTCCAGCGCAGGGATGATCGCCTCGGGGGCTTCCACACGCTCCCCGTAGGCCCCCAGGTCGCGCGCAACTGCGGCAAGATCTGGAATGTACAGATCGGTGCCAATCCGGCGTCCCGCGAAGTTCAGGTACTGTTTGCTCTGCACGTTGCCATACACCTCGTTGTGGCATACGATGATGAGGATCGGAATTTTCTGAGCCACCGCAGTGGCCACTTCCGACAGGATCATCATGAAAGCGCCATCGCCCAGCAGCGCTACCGCCTGCCGTTCAGGATAAGCTAGCTTCGCAGCCATGCACATGCAAAAGGCGCTGCCCATGATGCTGTACCCGCCAGGTTCGAGCAGGGGTTGTGTCGCCCGATAACCGTAGCGGAACCACTGGTGTGTGGCGCCAGCTTCTGCGCTGATGATGGCACCCCGGTCCAACACTTCTTGCAAGCAAGTTATGAGACGCATCCGGCCGATCGGCCGACTTCCATTCGCCCCCATGACCGCCAGCCTCTCCCAAAAGGCTGCACGATCCTGTTCGAGACTCGCAAGCCATTCACGGCGGTCCTTTTTGGCACTCTTGGAGAGCGCCTCCACCAGGTCGTCAAGCGCCGCGTTCGCGTCACCTACCAATCCGGAAACCACTGGATAGTTCTTACCAATCTCGGTTGGATCGATATCGATGTGGATGATCCGAGGGTTTTGAGGAATAGTTTTATGAGTGTAGCTGTTGGTGGCGACCTGGCTGAAGGTGTGGGCGACGGCCAGGATCAGATCCGACTCCTGGACTGCCCGCATCGCAACGGGGCTGTTGGTAGATCCGATCAGACC
>DASQQR010000445.1:0-4768 GCA_035643335.1 Anaerolineales bacterium | reverse complement strand
TTCAGGGGCCGAGTCAAAACGAGGCTACTCGAACGCGCCGCGAGGGAAAGTCTGAAGCATGAGGGGCAGGCTCCAGGCACCAACCTGACCATCGTGATTACAAATGATGCAAATTTGCGCCGGTTGAACGAACAATTTCTGAGGATGGATGCACCCACTGACGTGCTGTCTTTTCCCGCCGGCGACATCGATCCAGACACCGGCGAACCTTACCTGGGCGATGTGTTGATCTCATTTCCGCGGGCAGAAGCGCAGGCTGAATCTGCCGGCCACCAAGTTGAGGAGGAAGTCCAGCTCCTCGTGACTCACGGTATCCTGCATTTGCTCGGTTATGATCACGCCGAACCCGAAGGGGAAAAACGTATGTGGCGTGTCCAGGAGGAGATCCTCGAGGCCCTGCGCGGTTCCAGAGGCCCTGGTGGTTAGAATGCCTGGCGCGGCGAGCGGACGGGGCAACAGGTTATGGGACCATTCTTCAAATCTCGCTCAAACTCGTTCCGGTATGCCTTTTCCGGCTGGTGGTTTGTCATCCGCACCCAGCGGAATGCATGGATTCATGCAGTCGTCAGCATCGCGGTGATCGTCATGTCGTTGTGGTTGGGACTCAATTTACGCGATTGGGCGGTTATCGTCCTTACCATTTCGATGGTGTGGACGGCTGAGTTCATCAATACGGCGTTGGAAGCGGTAGTCGATCTAGCCAGTCCAAGCCAGCACCACTTAGCCAGGGTGGGCAAAGATGTGGGGGCCGCGGCGGTGCTGATCGCAGCGGGATCCGCTGCGCTGGTGGGTTTTTTCATCCTGGGACCACCTTTATGGGCCCGGCTGCAGTCCTTGTTTTTCCAATGAGCGCAGATAAGTCGAGGTCACTTATGTCTCCCCTATCTTTTCGTTTTGGCACCGTAGGATCCCCGATTTCCACTCCATCTAAGCCCGGAGGCAGTGTAGGCGCGACTATTCGCTGCGCCGAGCTGGGTCTGGATGGCATGGAACTCGGATGGGTGCGCTCGGTGCGCGTTTCCGAGAAAACCTGCAAGCTGATCAAGGAGGCCTCCGAGGAGCAAGGTGTGGCTCTCAGCGTCCATGCACCCTACTATATCAATCTGAACGCGGACGATGAGGAATGGCCTAAATCGCGGCAGCGCCTGATGGATGCGGCCCACTACGGCTACCTGGCTGGCGCCACGGATGTCGTCTTCCATCCCGGATCTTATTTCGAACGCCCACCGGAGGATGTTTTGCCGATCGCCATCCGACGTTTGCAGGGCTGTGTCGAGGAACTGCGCGCGGCCGGCAACCCGGTTACGTTACGCCCAGAAACGATGGGGAAATCGGCCATGCTGGGATCGTTAGAGGATACTTTATTGATGAGCCAGGAAATCTCGGGGGTGGAACCCTGTGTGGATTTCGCCCATCTGCACGCACGAACGGGTGATGGCTCGATGAATAACTATGCCGAATGGGCAAGCGCGTTGGAGGCGTATGGGAAGGCTCTAGGCGAGGAGGCTCTAAAAAGCCTGCACGCCCACATTTCGGGAATTGTGTACACAGAGAAAGGAGAAAAGGAGCATGTGATGCTGGAGGAGGCGGATCTGAAGCTTAACGATCTTCTCAGAGCGTTGCATGACTTCAACTGCAAGGGCCGCATGCTGTGCGAGAGCCCGGTGATGGAAGATGATGCCTTGAAGATCCGGAAGGCCTGGGTGAAGCTGAGCGGGGAGAAGGCCCTCACCCCCGGCCCCTCTCCCAATGCTGGGAGAGGGGAGAAGACAACGGGCGGTTAGCGCACCTGTCTGAAGTTTACAAGAACCAGGTTCTTCTCGCAATCGTCAATGGTATTGAAAGGGATCTTGTTCGAAAGCGGGAGCATGCCCTGGTCAAAGAGCTGCACCCAGAAAGTATCCGCGCTGGCCACCGGTTTATCGCCCAAGGTGAATTCATAGCCTCCTGAGCCGTATTGGGTCGCCGTGCCGGTCATGCTGAGGCGTTCCAACGGCTGGTCCTCGAGGGTACCGCCCAACTGCACGAACAAGCCCACTACCGGAGCGCCGTTCAGCCCCGTCGCCTGGCCAGCAACTCCCATCCAATTGCAGCCCAGATCAGGGTGGCCGATATTCTTGATATAAGAGGGATCTCCCTGTTGAATCTCATACGGCATTCCAGCACTTTCGACGGTTGGAGGAGATGTTCCTTCGGTTGGGGTGGCCTGCTCGAGCGTCGGCTCCTGCGTGGCCGTTTCCGTCGGCAGCGGGGTCGCAGACGGCTGCGGTGTATCGGAGGGCGCTGTGGTGGGGGTAGGCGTCCAGGTCGGGGGCAGGACATTCTGCGGTGTCGGCGTGGGCGTCGGGAACTGAGCTAATGCGGGTAAAGTCGGAGGCGCGAAAGGGTTAATACTGGACTGCGGGTTAAAGAATATCACCAGGAATACGACACCTACGCATAACACGCCAATCAGGGCTATGGCCGATATGACATTCAAAACAAGGCCTGCCGGACCGCGGGAAGGAGTGATTTCGTCTTTATAGTCGAATGCATCCATGGTTTCCACCGCCTTTCAACGAGACTGTAGTGACATCTTCTCGATATGAGGGAGCAGTAGGTTCATAAAGCGCTCGTGGCGCATTATGAACCCACTACATTATGGCAGGAAAATCTCGATTTCGCTTTGATCACGTTTCGTCGCCAACCAATCGCGGAACGCCTTTTCTTGTAAGACCATACGCGCATCCGGATCCAGGGGGCGCTCGGGGTCGCGTTCGATTACTTCAATGATCTGAAAACCAATCTGCGATTTGATAACCTGGCTGTGCTCTCCGGGCTCGAGGGAAAACGCAGCTTCCTCCACCGCCGGATCGCTCAGATAACCTCTAGGAAACCAACCCAATTCACCCAGCGTAGCAGGATTATATGTCGCAGATAAGGTTGCAAAATCCTTGCCAGCGTCGAGTTCAGCCAGGACTTCGCCGGCCTGATCAGAATTATATAGCAAAATCTGGCGAGCGTGGACTTGCTCAGCGACCTGCGGGACTTTGGCGATGATCCAGTCTCGCATCCAGGCAGCGGCGATGGCGCGCGCCAAGGCGAGCCGGAAGTTCTCCCGGGTGTATCCCTGGTCCGCCAGCCAAATGGCGAAAGGACCTTCACCACCAACTTGCTCAATCAAGCCGTCGATGTGCTCCTGCACAACAGTGTCGTCGACGGTAAAGCCATTTTCTCGTGCGCCCTGCGCCAGAAGGGTCTGGTCGATAAGGTCATCCAATACCTGGTTACTGGCACCATCGCCAACACTCGCATCCGAGGAGGGTTGGGCGGCGCGATAACGAGCCATTTCGGCCTGGTATTCGGCCAGCGAAATGGGCTCCCCGTTCACAGTGGCAGCCAGGGGTTCAGGTGTGGGCGAGGGCGGGAAAGGGGTTGGGGTAGAAGTCTCCGTGGGGCCAGGAGTACCAGTCGCACTCGGAGGGAGCGTGGGTGTGGGCGTCCTTTCGATCCAGCCGCAGGCCACCAAGAGCAAGCTGGCCACAAAAAGGAAACCCACCGTCCTGGTATGATGGGTATTTGTGCGCATATGGGGCAGATTATACCCGCTTCTCATCTCGCGGAGCGATTAAAACCAAATTATGATAGCTCGTTGACGGCGGGCCTAATAAAACTGGTAGGTGCGCGGGTTATTCGGAAGGTTGGAAGGCTAGGAGTTGATGGTTTCCTTCCACAGCGGGCTCGGGGACCTTGACATTTGAGGGGTTTTGCAGATAATAAGGATAAGTATGCTCCGCCCTCCGATTTTGTGTTGGGATGGAGGCTGTGAGTTCTAAAAGCGAAGACGGAGGAAAGTAGGCCAGGTGAGAGCAGTCTGAAAAGCGGTGTTGCTCACCGAAACCTTCAGGGAGGAGTGGGGCATGGACTGGAACCCCACCCGGTGGAAGCTGGCTGAAGTTCCCTCTCGAGCTGCCCAAGTGAACGGTCTGACAAGTCAGACTCAGTAGTTTGGGCCGCAGACCCAGCGTTAGCAGGGAAGCCAATCGCCACAAGAGGCCGTTGGTGAGTAAAGTGGGCCGCCGTGGGGCGGCCAAGAAGGGTGGTACCGCGGGATTATCCCCCGTCCCTTTGATGGGACGGGGTTTTTGTTTCCTGAGGTCGAGGCAGACCACCTTTGGACATGAATGGACAGTTTTGGATCTTTGGCTCTCCCGTTTCTAACGGGAATCAGCCGCGCTTAGCATCGCCTAAGGAGGTGAACATGCTGGCAAAACTCGAAGGCATCCAAGAAGAAGCCATGGCATCATTGGCGGAAGTAAAGGATGAAGAGACGCTCGAAGGATGGCGAGTCACTCACCTGGGACGCAGCTCTGCATTGATGAACGTGTTCGACCAGCTGGGGCAACTGCCCAGGGAAGAACGGCCTGAGATCGGGCGGCGCGCCAACCAGGTGAAACAGACCCTTGAGGCAGCTTTCGAAGAGAAGGCTGAGTCGCTGCGACAGGCGGCCCTGGCGCGCAACCTACAGGCTGAGCGTCTGGACATCAGCCTGCCTGGCCGGCCGTTGCCCTTGGGGCGGCTGCA
This sequence comes from Anaerolineales bacterium, assembly GCA_035643335.1. Classification (GTDB taxonomy): domain Bacteria; phylum Chloroflexota; class Anaerolineae; order Anaerolineales; family UBA4823; genus DASQQR01. The sequence goes on along the minus strand of DASQQR010000445.1, from coordinate 205 downwards.
TCCAATTACCCAGACCATGCGAGAGCTTTATCGTGTGTTTGGCGAGATGGGTTTCCAAGTTTATCGCTCGCGGGACGTTGAAACTGACGAGTACAACTTCCAGCTATTGAACTTCCCGCCCTATCACCCGGCGCGGGAGATGCAGGATTCGTACTACATCGCCGGCGATTGGGAGGAGGAGAATCCGGTCCTGCTGCGCACGCAC
>DASQQR010000444.1:0-5156 GCA_035643335.1 Anaerolineales bacterium | reverse complement strand
ATAGAGGTCATCTGCAATGTGGTGACGTCCGGAGCATTGCCAGCCTTGTAGTCAAGCAGAATCTTGCTGTAGAGCGTACCCCAGTCCAGCATAACCTCGTTTACTGTAATGCCATCCGGATTGGTTTCGTTGAACTGCGTGACCAGTTTCGTAAAGACCTCATTTTCAGGTGCTCCGACACCATCCCAGAAGGTAATTGTGACCGGTTGCGGAGCTTCGGTAACTTGCGCGGCTGGGGCGCCGGCCTGTGTTGGAGCGGCAGGCGCGGGTGGAGAAGCGGGTTGGCAGCCGAGCAGAAGGATTGAAAGGACGATCGAAACTGCAATAATGTTCTTGATGGTCTTCATCTCGATTTTCTCCTATAGATGATGCTTATGAAATTTGACCCAGCGAAGAAGCAAGCAGGCGGACGGACAGTATAAATCGCTCGGATTAGCCTCCTTTCACAGATGACCTTTCCCCTTTCTGGGGATCAGATAACAACTCTAAGGCTTGAATTTTGGGACCCAACTCTTCCATCTGAGATCGAGTGATAGATGGAATTGGAGGTCTGGGATTCCCCACCGGGATGCCGCGATAAACCAGCGCGGCTTTAAAATAAGCGATGTCATCCTTGAGTACGGCTCGAATATGGTTGATAACCGCCTGTTGGTGGCGGGCTTCGAGCAGATCCCCTCGACTGAAGGCAGCATATAATTTTCTGAATGGCTGCGGAAAAACATTGGCGTTGCCAGAAACCTGACCGCAGGCACCTGCTGCCCTGGCCGACAGGGCAATAGCATCCACACCACAAAGAGCATGAAAGCCCTCTCCGCCGGCCGCGATGTACTCCTGGAACTGGATCAGATCCACGCTGCTGAACTTGATCGCCAGGATATTCGGAGCTGCGCGGCGCAGCCGGCAGACAAGCTCTGTGGAGATCATCTGTTTAGCATTGTCCGGATAACAATAGAGTGAGATCGGGGTGTCCGGCACCGCCTCGGCAACGGCTAAGTAGTGCTTGAAGAGGGCTTCATCATTAATGGCATAAAAATAGGGAGTGATGACTGAAACCGCGTCGGCGCCAACTTGACGGGCATGCACAGATAGCTCGACGGTTTCGGCAGTTGAGATGCAGCCGGTATGGACAATTACCTTGGTTCGACCAGCGGCTTGTTCCACCACGATCTCGGCCAGCCGCTTGCGTTCCTCTATAGTTAGCAGCATGCCTTCCCCAGTGGTGCCACCTGGCATCAGGCCATCCACTTCTTGTTCCACGAGAAAGTCAACTAACTTGCGGGCAGCAGATGGATCGATTTGGCCATTTTCATCAAACGGAGTCAGGATAGGGCAGACGAGTCCATAAAATGGATTATCCGGGTTCATTGGGTTCTCAATTCTGCGGATAAGAGATAATTTGTGACGCCATCGAATGAACGAAGCCCATCGTGCGCGATATCTCTTGGGCTGTATATTGAACTTGCGGCACCAGCAGCGGCAGGCGCGCCCCCACAATCTCCGGATCCAGACCAGAGATCGAGCAGGCTCCGATCACATGCGAGGTGCTGTCGTAGATCGGCGCGCCAACACAATAGGTGCCGACTTCATGCTCTTGTCTATCGAGTGCATAACCCCGCTGCCGGGCTAATCCCATCTCATCTTGAAGCTCTTCAAGCGTAACGATGGTGTTCTGTGTAAACTTAGGAAGGCCAGCTCGATTCACGTAATATTCGATCTCGGACGGCGAAAGGGAGGCCAAAATTGATTTGCCGTTAGCAGTGCAGTGCATGGGGACCCGGTCGCCCACTGCGGTTCTGGCCATCAACCGGCGCGGGGTCTCGATGGCATAGATATAGAGCACACAATCTTCTTCTCGGACCGTCAGATAAACAGACTCGTGGCAGGCATCTGCCAAAAGACGCATATGTGGAGCCGCCCGGTCGCGCATTTCAAGATTAACGCGTGCTGACTGAGCCAGCACAATAATTTGGTTCCCGATGGCATAACTGTCGGGGTCCACCTTTTCAACTAATCCCCGCGACTGCAGGGTAGCCAGCAAGGCATGAGCTGTACTCTTCGGCATCTGGGTGAGCTCACTGATTTCTGCCAGGCTGAGCCGGGGATGGTGAGTGTCGAACAGGGCGAGGATATCGAGCGCTTTGAGGATTGAATTAATCACCGTCGGTCCTTTATTATTGAATTTTATTTATGAATCAAGAATATAGATCGGCAATACGGAACGTTGTTCAACGATGATGAATCCATTATACCTAATATTCTTTTAAAGTCAACAGGCTTGCTCTGATGAGGATCGATGGGGCTGACGACGGACGATGGAGAAGAACGACGGGGGACCGGGGACGTGACAGGCCGGCAGGTGAGGAGAACACGGATTCTTGGCCGGGCGCTGGTAGAGTGGATTTTCGTACAATTACGTTATCCTAAATCTCAATATTATCTGCATAGCTATAAGATATTAATCCCCCAATTTCTGTCTCTACATATCCCTTTTCCCTATGAGAAAGTTCGCTGATTTGCCTGGAACTAAATCCCTCGAAGAATTCTTTAACCGAGGCCAATATTTTCAGCTCGCTGGCAGTAAAAATAGAAAGATTGGGTTTTGATTGGGCCGTGAAAAATTCGCCCATGAAATCGTGGATAGGACGCTCCTCCACAGAGATCGATCCTCTTTCGTCAATCATAGTCGCAAATAGTAGATTAAAGTTATCCGGCATGGGACCATATGGTAAGCGAGCATATCTTGCGCCAGTGATCGAAACGTTATACAACTTGAAATGTAAAAAATCTGCGTAGAAAAGAAGCTTGTTTAGTTTGGTCTTGGGCACTTCATCTGCATAGCAAAAATAAAGAATCGCGTTGAAAAATTTTTCCAGATCCAAAGACTTGTATCCACTCTTTATGTCTGGCTTATAGGAGATCAGTTCCTCCTCGTAGAAGTCCATCAGCGGATAATCTGTTTTTTTATCCTCTTTCAACCGCTGGATGATTTTCTCCACTTTCGCTTCATCCAAAACGCCGGGTTTGGATTTAAGACGGGGGTGCTGAAGCAGCAGGTGAGGGCTACCGGCGGGCCGATAGATGAGGAGAACACGGATGGCTCGGATGGGCGGATTTGGATGGGACGCGGACCAGCGCGGAGGACGCGGATCTTTTGGAACGTAGTTTGGAAGGGTAGAAGGTTGGGGTGGCGATTGGGGCCTGATTCCAGTGTGTGGAGCAGGCATTCCCTGTTGGAAGCGCTAGCCCTGGAAAGTCCAGGGATTGAAAACTGAGATTCCGGCATGGGCGAAGTCAGCAACGTTGCGGGTGACCAGCGTAAAGTCGCTCTGAGCTGCGCTCGCCGCGATCAAGGAATCGATGGCCGGCATGGGCTTGCCAACGGCCTCCAGACGGGCGACCAAATCTCCCCAGGCCAGCATCACGTCTACGTCAATCGCCAACAGGTGATCCTGGAATCGCACCAAGAGGTCTTCGTTTAACCAGCGCTCCAGCTGCTCCTTGCGCCGGGAATCCGGCAATTTTTCAATCCCCCGTTTCAATTCCCCGATGGTAATGACACTGAGGAACACGCGCTCCGGGTCGACGCTATCGATCCAGTGGGCTACGTTCTCATCCGGCTGGGCGGCGACCAGTTCGGAAATCACGTTTGTATCCAGGATATAGCTCATAGATGGGTATCCCGCGGGTAGCTCTGGTCGCGTTCTACCTCCAGATCAACGCCAACCAAAGGGGACTCTCGGAAGAACTCGCGCAGGCTGGATTTCGATTTCTTCAGCCGGTTATATTCATCGGTGGAAAGGACGACGGCGACCTCTTCGCCTCGCCGGGTCACGATCTGGGGGCCTTCAGCCAGGGCCCTGTTGACCACTTCACTGAAGCGGTTTTTTGCGTCCTGCAGCTGCCAAACCTTGGTAGGCATGTTTCACCTCTATTCATCTAGACTGTCTAGATTATAAGCGATGATCTTCCCACGGTCAACGATTAAACAGGAAGCCCTGGCGGGCGCGGTTAAGGTAACCAGGCAATCCTGTGTTCGATCAGCCACATTGGGGTGGTCAGTGATCGGTGAGAAGTGATCAGTTTCCCTGTGGAAGGATGGAAGATTGGAAGAATGGACGATTGACGACGGACGGTGGAGCTTTGTGAAGAGCGGAAACGTAATCGGTGAAGGAGAGCACGTGGGAGAGGTAAGGTGCAATTTCTCCAATTGCAATCAGAAAACCCAGCTATCTCTCACAAGCCAATTGACCAGTGCCGAGTATGAGTACAGATTTACGACCAGACAAGCGCTTGACCTTGAGGCACGAATACTTGTTGTAGCAGGTAGTGGAAAAATCTCCAACGGTAATCAGAAAGAAAGGTTTCAATTCACTGCCACCTTTCAGGACAACGGAGACGGCACGGTGTCGGCGAGGTATGAGGCTTCGAGACCGGAGGCCTCATTTATTATCCCAAGTTCTCGGGGCAGCTTTCTAATCAGTAGACGGTAGTATTACTACAACGGGGGAGCCATTTTATCGGCCCGGACGAGGGAGGAAGGCGTGGTGGGAGGGTAAAGCGCGAATAATAATGGAAGAACGGAAGGCCGGAAGGATGGAGGGTTGGAAGCATGGCGGGCGCGCCATCGGGAAGCTTTGAATGGGACGCGGACGAGCGCGGAGGACGCGGATGGGGCGAACCCCACTGGGAGGTTTTTCAGGCTTTTGGATATATAATATGACAAACTAGCGGAAGGAGTTTCAGCCATGGGAACAAAAGGGTCAGATCGTGTGTTGGTTTTCACACTCAGTGGTGCTTTGATCGTAATTTCACTGTTGGTGCTGGCTCCAGCATCGCCGCCTGTGCATGCCAGCCAGCGTTTCATGCCGGGTGCCAATTCCGAGGAGCAGGCCAAAGGCCCGCCAGCGGCCCCAACTGGCTTCGCCCCGCAAACTCGCCTCGGTTTCACGACCGGCGACCAGTGGGAACCAGCGATTGCCGCCGACCGCTTTGGCCACGTTTACGTTCTTTATCCGCAGTATCTGGGGGTTCCCGGCTGTCCGGATTGCTTCAGCCCAACGATGATCCTGCAGATCAGCAGTGACCGAGGCGCGACGTGGGCCTCGCCGACCTTGATTTACCCGGATGGGGCCAGCCTGGGCCAGTGGGACGCGCAG
>DASQQR010000443.1:0-3766 GCA_035643335.1 Anaerolineales bacterium | reverse complement strand
TCGTACACCGTTGGTCCACAGGCGTACAGGCCGACTTCCGGAGGTTGGAGCGGGACGAAGTCGCGCAGGGTACGAGTGTAGGTGTCGAAGAGCCTGAGTTTCACTGTGGCTTGAGTATAACCCTGATTTCTGGATTAAACTAAAGGGGTATTGGTTGCGACTTCGGCCCCGGCTTCGGCGGTGAGATATCCGGTCTGGACCGGCCCGGGGGCGACGATGTTTACCGTGATGCCGTACCTGCCCATTTCCAGAGCGGCGGAGCGACTGTAGGATTCGATGGCATGTTTGCTGGCCGCGTAGCTCACGTTGGCCAGGTGAGCGTGGGCCGCGTCGGTGCTCAGATTAATTACTCGTCCCCAATGTGCCTCTCGGCGCAGGTAGCGTTGCAGGTATTCGCTCATCATGAGGGCGTAGGCGCGGGTGTTTACGAAAAAATGAGCATCGATTCCGGCCGCGGAGATCAACCGGATTTTACTGTCATCAACAATTGTCAGCTCGGGATCGAATGTTTCGAGCATGCAATGGGTGTGGTTGTTGACCAAAATGTCAACCGGTCCCAGCTGTGCTTCGCAAATGTCAAACAGCGTCGGGATATTGGCAGCGACGCCCAAGTCGGTTTCATGAGCCGCTGCAAAGCTGCCCTGCGAGCGGATCTGGGCCACAATTTCATCTCCCGATTGTTGCTGCAAAGCGCGATAGTAGACATCGCTGCCAATGCCGGCCTCCTTTGCCTTTTGCAGCTCATCTTTCGAATAGCCGGACTTATCTCGGAAGTAAGTGATGAATACTTTCGAGCCCTGCGCTGCAAAGGCTCTGGCCGTGGCTGCGCCAATCCCGTGATTGGCACCGCTGATCAAGACGACTTTGTTCTCAAGTTGGGGGTCAATCATTTGTCGGGCTGTATCCCCTGTGTGATTGGTTCGGTGCCCCAATAGTATAAACCAAGAAATGAGAATAGACCCCAGAGGTGTTCTACTGCTTCACGGAGCCTTCCTGGTCTCCATCGTTCTGTGCCTGGTCGCCGCGGGCTTTTCCCTGGTACGCAGCAAGAAAAACCGGCGCGGTCAAAAACTCGTTCGAGCTCCAGGGGATTAGTCAGAATGGACTCGCGATTTGCTTGTTTCTGATCTTTCTCGCTTAATCAACGATTCGTCTTGAAAGGATAGGCCTTTTCAGGGGCAGAATTCGGTCTTCGGGCGAATATCCATTCTGATCTACATAATCTTGAAGACGGGATAAATCCTTTCGTACGCTCAATGTTTGAGTCTGGCGATCGTAAGCAATTACAAGCAGTTTCCCTGGATCTCCTATTGTGGAGATCGTATCCGTTTCCAATGTGCTGGTCAATACATTGAACGCAGGGTAATTTGGCACCGCAATCCGATCGTATTTGTAATTAACCAGCAGATCATCCTGATCATACAGGACTCTGAACGCGCACCAGGCCGCCCAGGAAGACGAGAACAAGGGCCGGTAAAGCGCACCATTGTTTTCATATCCACTCAATTCGAGGATGATGTGCGTACCTTCCTTAATGTCCGGAACCTGACTGAAAAGCTTTTGGTAGAAGGTCTTGGCCTCGGCCCAGGATTGGCCATAAGCTTCCTGCGTTTGCAGGTGGACAATGGAGCCTACAAAAATAAGCATTAGGACGAGTGCTGTCGTAAGGTTTGCGGCCACCCTGCGACTCTCGCTCATGCTGGCCAGAATCGTATGGACGATAGCCAGCAGAATCAGCGCGGCGCCTGGAATGCTGAATAAATTGACCCGCGAGAGGTGACCATAAATATTCGGTGGGTAGTTCAGGATAATGGGTATATAGCCGGCAAACCATAGAATAACACCGGAGAAAAAGATATACAGATTCGTTTTCAAGGTTTTGTCAATATCGGTTCGCGGTGCTTGTTGATCGAATAGGTATACAGAGATTCGATAAATCGCGATCAGCCCCAACACAATGGCAACGAGGATGGCCATGTTTTCGCTGGTGAGCCAGCTGCTGTCTCGATAAGGAAACTGGAAACCGCCGAAGACGGTTCCCACAGCGTGGAAATAACGGGTAAAGATTTCGCCTGGAGGCAGGTTTAGGCCTTCGATCTTGGAGTCTTGGTAGATTTGCGGTTGAATGGCCAGCTTCCAGTAAACAAACACAGCGATTGCAAGGTAATAGCCTGCCATACCCAGGATTTTCCGCCAGGAAATTTGGTGCCAGTAGAGAATCATCAGAATGAATGGCCAAACAAAGGCCAGGCCCAACTGGCCTTCGTACATGAGAAGGCTCAGGACTAGCAATGGGATGATAGGCACGGCAGCCAGCCATTTTTCAGTTTTCATGAATCTGGTGAAGAGGATCATCAGCACCAGCAGCAAGGCGAAGGCCAATCGAATGCCCAGCGTACTGATATAGAGGCGGGTATAGTCGTTCGGGAAGACCAACCACAGCGCTGCGGTAAGCAGGGCAAAGTCGGCCCGGTTTTTGAGCAACTGGCGAACGAGAAAATAGATAAAAACAGCGGAAATGAAGGAAATCAGGACCAGCATAAGATCCATGGCATACACGGCCCTGTCCAGCGGCAGAAATTGGTTTGATAACCAGGCGAGAAACCAGTGCAATGGGCGGCGCTCATGAACCATAAAGGGCTTCATGAGATTGAATTTCAACATGAAAATGATGCTCCAGTCATCGTTAAACAGGATAGGCTGGATTTTTGGGCCATATACCGCTAAAGTGAGGAATGCCAGGCTGAGGATAGGAAAAATCTGCTTGCGAAGTGCAATAGGCTGGGCGGCCCGCAGGAGCGACGCAATCTTACCGGTTCGCGGCTGCTCGAATTGGCGCGCCGTTATGTTCGTTCCATGGCGCCTTTCTTCATAGGAATCCCGGTCCGGTAGCGCTTTTCCCGCATTGGAAAGGATCAGCCCAACCAGAACAATTGATAGTTCCAGGGCGAGCAGGTTTATAAATTTATGACCGGTCAGCGAAGGATATTCGTGCCGCAGGATGAGTTCTTTGTCGCCAGACGGTTCGGATAGATCAATGTTTTGAGTATCTGAGGAATTCCAGGATATTCTTACCTTGCCGCAGTCAGCGCAGGTGGCGAATTCTATTTCGACAAACTGACCGGGCTTTCCCTGCCAGATCAGGTCCTGATCCTTGGCCTTTTCATGTCTAATCTGATTATTTGCCTCGTTCCAACCGGCATGATTCTTAAAATTGGTAATGCTGATCTCTTTCACCAGCTCCGTGTTATAAGAGACCAATTTGATCGTGTCGTTACTTAGAGGGCTTATCCTGACCGTCTGGGAAGGCAAAAACAAATAGGTGTATGGGATACGAACAGAATATCCTGCCGCGATCAGATTTAGAAGGATGACGATTCCGGCGACTCCCCAATTAGATCGCCCGGTCAGCAGCTGGTCAATGCTGAATGGCCTAAGGCCGAGATAGAATAGGAATAATACAAGGATCCAGATTAAGAATGCCAGGACTAAGCGAGACCGGCTGAAAAAAGTCTGCGGTTGCAGGAAATATGTATACCCGGCATAGGAAAGAATGAGACTTGCCAGGATCGGGGTAACAGCCTTGATAATTCTATTTTGCACTGGGAACTGGTAGGAATGGCCAGGGTGCTCGCGCCGGCATTTCACCTTGCCAAGACAATTTGCTCCACCAACTATCATTCTTCGGATGAGTTCTCACGATCAGACTCTTCTTCGATGTCCCGATAGAGTTCCAGCGGTCCTTCAAGATGTGGCCAAACCTCGT
>DASQQR010000442.1:0-3133 GCA_035643335.1 Anaerolineales bacterium | reverse complement strand
GTAGCGAGCGGGCCAGCACATCAGATAGCGATAGAGTGACAAACAGAATCAGGGCAAAGATTGTCCGGTACATTGCATCTCCTCTATGGATCGCGACTTAATAAAGAATTACCTGTCCAATTCCCTCGTACTTTCCGTCTAACTGCGCAAATTCTAAATTAATTTGAGATGAGAAAACCTTCTTCAGTTTAGCAAATAAGACTATAAAAGTCAATTTGGTGATATTATTCACATCCCCTCTTCGTCAAAGCAAATTGCCCAACCGGCCTGGATCCACTCGCATTCTCTCCCCCATCTCCCACTCCCTCCAAGCACCCAAGCGCCCAATCTTCCATTCTTCCGTGCTTCCAGCCCTTTCAAAACTGTAAGTAAAATCGCCAAATTGGGGGTTGCGTATTCGGGGGGGAAACTTGTATAATTACCCCTGAAAGCCAAACATTTGTTCGGAAGCCGTCAAAGCCTCAGCACTATCACCAACGAAGGGAGGGTCGCCAACCGTGCACGCTGATCAGCTTTTCAACCTTCAATCTTCAACCCTTGGCCTGAGTATGCCGGAGAGTTCAACTTTCAACCGGTTGCATTTGATCCTCGAAAAAGAGGATTCAAAAAACAAACCGGATCAAATATTTGCCTCCCCCATATATATGCCCCGTCCTCATCATACCCCCACATATACGGCTCTTGGCCGTAAGGCAGCCAAAATTGAATCGATTATGTGCTGAATTGTTCCGAACAATTAAGCGACCGGCGATCGGCAATCAGAAATCATCAGTCAAAACTCCAAAATCTCCTCAGCGAAATCAGTCCGTTCCGCGCTCAGCGGTTCAATCGCCTGTACCTTAAAAATCTCATATGCCGCACCAACAGGCCGAATCTCTTACATAACGTTGATTGACGGATTCGCGGATCCCGAGTATCATAACTTTGCCTCAGGTCGGCCGGGCGATCGCGCCGCCGCGAAAGTGGTGCCGAGGAAAGTCCGCACTCCACAGAGCGCAGTGCCGGGTAACGCCCGGGGCGGGGAAACCTGCCGCATCGGGCCACAGAAACAAACCGCCGGCCGCAGTTAAAGCGGCCGGTAAGGGTGAAAAGGTGGGGTAAAAGCCCACCGGCGCTCGCAGCAATGCGGGCGGCCAGGCAACCCCCGCTGGGAGCAAGGCCAAGCAGGGGCGCAGCCCGCTATGCGGGCGGGAGGCTGCTCGTCTCCCCTCCTCTCGAAGGAGAGAGCCCCGGGTAGGCCGCTGGAGCCGCGCCGGGAGGCGCGGCCTAGATAGATGATCGCCCAGGCGGATTAACTCCGCTGGACAGAATGCGGCTTATAGGCTGGCCTGAGGAGAATAGAAAGGTGATAAAGAGGTGATTATGGGCCTGCGTGAATTGAAAATATCCTACCCTGATGATCTCCTTCTGTCATTAAAAGAGAGTCCGGCGGAATTCGAGGCTGAAGCACGTCTGCTCCTGGCCGTGAAGTTATACGAATTGGGCAAGGTTACGACAGGAATGGCGGCGCGCCTGGCCGGCCTTGGACGCGTGGCTTTTATTTTGTCACTGGCGCGCTTTGGGCTATCGCCAATCGGTGTCGATCCTGAGGAGCTATCCGCGGATTTAGATAATGCCTGATCTTGACCGAATTGTAATAGCAAACACCACCCCCATTATTTCCTTAGCGCTGATCGGAAAGTTGGATCTTTTGCAGCGGTTATACGGTCAAATCTATATCCCGTCCGCCGTGGAGGCTGAAATACTGGCGGGTGGTGAGTCGCGTATCGGAGGGACCGAACTGAAGGATGCTACTTACATTCAGGCAAAGTCTCTAAGTGATCCGGGGCGTGCGGCGCTGCCGTCGAACGAGCCATTGCGAAACTTCCCAAGCCCGTGAGTACCGCGTGGACGTCAAACAAAAGCACGTCATCGTCTATGAGAATACCGCACCGGACATGGATGAGATGCTCGAAGAATTTCTACGCGTATACCCGGCATCCCGACCCCAGGCGGACAGGCTCCGTGACCTTGAAGAGGATCTCAGCAAATTCAGCCCCGTCCTGCGCTTCATTCTGGTCGATCCCCAGGAGCGCACCTTCCGGGTCGAGAGGATGACCTACACGGGCGTAGGCGGCTGGCGACGCCTTTATTCATACTCGGGCGATATCAAGGAGCTGGCACCCAAACTCATCCCTGCCCTGGGCAACGACCGCTTCTTCGAACTGCACTGAACCCTCATTGATAGCCTCTCGTAACAACCGATCCCGCCCTGGTCCCCTAGTCCCTAGTCACCAGTCCCTGGTCCCTACTCTCACACCTGCTTGAACGCCTCCCTCGCCGCCCTCACCGTCGCCTCAATCACCTCCTCACCATGCGCCGTTGAAATGAAGCCCGCCTCGAACTGCGACGGCGCCAGGTACACGCCCTGCTCCAGCATCGCCTGGAAGTAGCGCCCGAACCGCTGCGTATCGCTCTTCTTCACTGAATTCCAATCGTACGGCGCCTGGTCCACGAAGAAAGTGGCGAACATCGTCCCCGCCCGTGTCTGCTGGATCGGCACCTGGCTGGCCCGAGCGGCCTGGAAGATGCCCTCTGCCAGCTGCTCGGCTGCTGCCTCCAACCGGTCCCAAAAATTCGGATCCTTGAGCGTCTTCAGGGTGGCGATCCCTGCCGTCATGGCCAGCGGGTTGCCCGACAGGGTCCCCGCCTGGTAAACCGGCCCGGATGGGGCGATCATCTCCATCACCTCCCGCTTCCCCCCGTAAGCCCCCACCGGCAGGCCGCCGCCGATCACCTTGCCCAACGTGGTCAGATCCGGCTGGACCTCGTACAGGCCCTGCGCCCCGTGGGGCCCGACCCGGAACCCGGTCATCACCTCGTCCAGGATCAGCAGCGCGCCGTGCTGCGCCGTCAATGCCCGCAACCCCGGCAGGAAATCGTCCACCGGTGGGATCACCCCCATATTCCCCGCCACCGGCTCGACGATCACCGCCGCGATCTCCTCGGGGTATTCCTGGAAGAGTACGGCGATTGATTTCAAGTCGTTATATCTCGCCACCAGGGTGTCCTGCACCGTGGCTGGCGGCACCCCGGGCGAATCCGGCAGCCCCAGGGTCGCCACCCCGGATCCAGCCTGCACCAGCAGCATATC
>DASQQR010000441.1:0-4309 GCA_035643335.1 Anaerolineales bacterium | reverse complement strand
CTGCGCAGGATCTCTCCCCAGCAAGAAATCCACACCCACATCGATGGCAGATTGAACAAAGGCGGTACGCCGAGATTCAGGCACTTTGCTGAGCGCCAACATGGCCTTGACCGCCCCCCAGGCGCAGGGAAGACGGTCATTCAAGGCAGCCACGAGATTCCCCTGCAGGCAGTGCACCAACCCCGTATTTCTGGCATCGATGCTGAAACCCCCGTAAGCGGAACGCGAGTGATCCAGAATATATTCGCAAGCAGATCGAACACGAGGATCCTGCCCGTCTGCTCCCAATTGAGCCAGGAATATAAGCTGCCAGACCGTACTGCGATACTTTGGAAGATATCCAGGACCGGGCTCCACCCAATAACCTTGTGGAGTCTGAGCGGCCAAGATCTTTGGAACAGGACCCGCGATCATTAGCGCTTCGCGCGTGGCGACGACTTCGGGATCGTTTCCTGGTCGATCCAAAAGTTCCGTCAAGGCAAACCAACGCACGCCCGGGTTATGCGCATCTTCTTCCAACAGCCAGGCCAGCGGGTCGCCATTCACTCTCTGCAACCAAGTCTTTTCCATGCGCCTCCACCTTATTCAACGATCTTAAAAACCTCGTCGCCATCCCGCACGTAGTCCCACACCTTGAGGGCGACGTCATCTTCCGGTCCCGCAGATTCGACCTTTTGGTGGTTAATCTCCAGGGATTCGACCCTTTGAGTAAACTCTGTCGTGTATCCCACGATATTGATCATGTCGCCCACCTGGATGCGGTCGCTGAGTCTCAATACGGCGACCCCAATCCGGTTGTAGTAATGGGTGATCTCGCCCAAACGGACTTCCATTGTTTTAGCCTCCTTCATGTCTCTACTTCTTGCTCGTCGAGCAACTTGAAAACCTTATCTGCTATCCGCCCAGGACCAGCAACCTCGTGGGGTTCACAAGCGACCGCCCGCCTTGAGCACCCGCAGGGAGTTCAAGGTGATCATTAAGTTTGGCTCCTTGCGTCCCCAATCCACGACTTCAACATTGGAGCGACGCTTACCCGGCCGGTACCAGAAACACCCCTCCGGCTTCCAGCGCCCGTCGGGCAAGCGCTTCGCTTCGATCACGTCCAGGGCCGCCCCCATACGCGAGTCTTCCAAAGGACCCAGGCGCGAGAGGATCAGGAGCGCCTGGAGGATATCGTAATGCCAGTACAAGGGGTAATGCAGCTTGAGCCACTCCGGATCGATCACCTCGCCACTATTGTCTGAGCGAAACAGATCGTGGCGCAGGAAAAATTCAGCCGTACGCGTGGCTGCTCCCCGGCAGACCTGATCTCCGGTGGCGCGGGCATATTCGATCAGGCCCCACATGGGCGCCAGACTCTCGTAGAAAGATGAATGCCGCGCGCCCGGATTCTTGTCGCAATTCCAGCCCCCGTCCGGCCACTGCCATTCGACCAGAGAGGTGGCTAAATACTTGAGATGATTGGATTGGAGCAGCCACTGGACAGTGGGATCGGCGCGGTTCATTTTCTGCACTCGTTTAATCCGCCCTCCTGCTTGCCCGGAGCAGGAGGGCAGCGCATATTCTGCTGCCGCACCTAGCCGGCAGCAGCTGTGTTTTTCAAGGGCCGTTCATATATAGCATAACGAAAAATAACCAGCCGATCAAGTGTCAAATGTCAGAAAGTATAACAGCGAGGCTGCTGGATTGTGGGTCAACGTACGTGAAAGTTGCATCGCACAATAAAGTCATTATGCTCCGAAGGTGCTTCGGACTTGAAATGTCATTGACAAACCCAAATATCTGACTATAATTTTAGACAGGATTATGATCAAAAGCGCATTTACACTGATTTATGCCCCGGTCGTTAGGGAACATCTCAAGACCATTGAGCGAACGCACTATTCATTAATCCGAAGGACAATAGAAGAACAGCTAACCTATGAACCAAATGTTGAAACTAGAAACCGGAAACCCCTCAGAAGACCAGCCTCCCTTTCGGCAGAATGGGAGCTTCGTCTGGGTCCAGGTAATCGCTTTCGAGTGTTTTATGAAATTGATCTGGAAGGGGCCAAGGTATTGATTCTGGCAATTGGAGAGAAGAAAGGTAACCGACTGTATATTGGTGGAGAGGAGATTAATCTATGAAAATCGCGCCGGTAGCAGAAGTGAAAGCCCGTTTCAGCGCTTATGTTAACGAAACTCGCAAGGGACCAGTCATTGTAACTCGCAACGGGAAACCGGTGGCCGTGCTGTTGGCTATTGAAGACGAAGACGAAATTGAACGCCTGATCCTGGCTTACTCACCCAGGGTGAAGGGCATTCTCCAGTCCGCGAGAAAGCAAATTGCAGAATCCGGCGGAGTCGAGCATGAGGACTTCTGGCGTGACATCGAGCAAGAGCAATAGCAGCGATGAGCCGCGGCTCCATCAAAGGGAGAGTCCCTTAATCCGAGGATAAATCTCGCAATACTTCAAGTAGGCCTCACGATAGAGGGCCGTATTTGCCCCGTTGGGTGAGACCACCTCTTCCCGCAGGCGCACCACCTGGCTGCAAGCTGACCGGGCATCCGGGAAGACCCCCACCCCAACCCCCGCCAGGAGCGCGGCCCCCAGGGCAGCCGCTTCGGCGCTCCAAGTCCGGTAGACCGGCCGATTGAAAATGTCGGCTTGCAGTTGCAGCCACAGCGGGTGGTTCGTGGCGCCTCCGGCAGCCAGCACCCGCTCCACCGGGACACCCAATTCCAAGATCAGTTCAAGTCCCTGGCGCAAGGCGAAAACCACCCCCTCCATCACCGCCCGGACCAGGTGAGCGCGCCCGTGGCGCAGGGTCAGGCCGATGAAGCCGCCCCTGGCCTGCGGGTCCATGTGGGGTGTGCGCTCGCCGGCCAGATACGGCAGGAAGAACAAGCCTTCCGCCCCGGGTCCTATCCCCGCAGCAAGATCGGCCATCTCCTGGTAGGTTAGATCCACCAGAACCTGATCCCGCAGCCACTTCAGAGCCAGCCCGGCCGAGAGAATAGCGGCCATCCTGAACCAGCGCTCGGGAAGGGCGTGGCAATACAGGTGCAGGCGCAGCTGCGGGTCGTAAGCCGGCGAGAGCAGCGGGGCCAGAATCTGCCCACCCGTCCCGATCGTGCAGGAGGCCACGCCCGGGTCGATGATCCCACTTCCCAGGGCCTGGCAGGCCTGGTCGCCGCCACCGTAGACCACAGGGGTGCCGGGGCGCAGCCCGCTATCCCTGGCGGCTTCCGGCAGCAGGCGCCCGGCGACCTCCGCCGAGGCATATATCTGCGGCAGTAAGCCTGGATCGATCTGCAGCGCGGACAGCAGCGCTTCGCTCCAATCCGTCTCCTTGGGATCAAAGAGGCCGGTCGAGGAAGCGTCGCTGGGCTCGCTGCCCAGCTCCCCTGTAAAGCGATAGCGCACGTAGTCCTTGGGCAGCAGCAGGTGCCTGGCTTCCCCGGCCACTTTGGGCTCGTTTTCCCGCAGCCAAAGCCAGGAAGGCAGCATGAAACCCGTCGCCACCGGGTTGCCGGTCCACTCTCCCAAGCGCTCATCCCCCACTTCCCGCCTCAGCCGTTCGACCTGATGCTGGCTGCGCTGGTCGGGCCAGACGATCGCCGGGCGCAATACCCTGCCATGGTTGTCCAGGCAGACCGTCCCATGCATCTGCCCCGAAAACCCGATCGCCGCCACGTCTTCCCCCGAGGCGCCGGCTTGCGCCAGGGCCGCGCCCATCGTCTCGGTGGCCGCTTGATACCAGATCTCAGGGTTTTGCTCGGCCCAGCCGGCGTGGGGCATCTCAAGCGGATATTCTTTGGCAGCCAACCCCAGCACGTCCCCTTCGGGGTCCAGCAGGAGCGCCTTGGTCCCGGATGTGCCCAAGTCAACCCCCACGAGAAGGGATGGTGGCACCCTTCACCTCCCCGAACGCATGCGCTGCCGGGTTTGCCACAACATGCGAAAATAGTGGATCGTATGCCGCAAAGGGTTGATATGACTGCGCTCGCCAGCATAGATCGTGCGGATGGGCACCCAGTCAAGTATATAGCCGCGCTGCACGCAGACCACGATCATCTCCACCTCAAATTCAAATCCGGCTTCGCGGCTAGAGAGCATGGCTTCCATCAGCCGGCGACTGATCAAACGATATCCGGACTGGTTATCCCGATCCGGTTGGCCCAACGCCCAGGAGAAACTCCAGCGACCAAAAGTGTTGGTCAGGCGGCGGACCAAGGGAATTTTCGAAAAGTCCCGAGCGCCGATAATCAGGTCTGCCGGGTGTTCCTGGTAGCGATCCATGAATTTGGGAATCTCGGCCGGGTCGT
>DASQQR010000440.1:0-4516 GCA_035643335.1 Anaerolineales bacterium | reverse complement strand
GTTGCTATTCCTACAGTGACTGGCACACCCTTGGGGTCGATGGCTACGGTTAAAAAGGATGCGGATCAAGACCAGGTCAATGTCCGCGCAGGCCCCAGCACAAATTATGATATTGTTGGCGTCTTAATCGCTGGTCAGCAGGTACCTGCAAAGGGTCGCAGCGTCGGGGGAGATTGGGTGCAAGTCGAGTATCCAGGCGTTCCGGGAGGTGTGGCCTGGGTTTATTCTCCTCTCGTTGACGTGACAGGCGGTTTACCCGTCGTCGAACCGCCCCCCACTCCTACCCCTCAAACCACGCCCACGATAGATCCAACCCTGGCGGCCCAGTTCATCAACGAGATTCCCCCCACGCGGTTGCCCACGTTTACCCCCCCACCTCCTCTGGTCATCCCCACTTTCGAGGCGCAAGCCTCATCAGCCGGGAATGTGGGTATACCCATGGGATTTATCATCATTGGGCTGGGCGTCGTTGGCCTGTTCGGCACCCTAATATCCCTCTTGCGTGGCAGATAAATCTCACCTACGATGGGCGAGGTCTCCCGACCGAGACCCCCTTGCATCCTTCCATGCTTCCAATATTTTATCCTTCCATTCACCCGAAGCAAAAGGACCGGCGTCTATCGCCGGTCCTGGAGTTCACGAGTAATCTAATTGCAGACTAATGACAACCGCAGCCGCCTCCACTGTCATAACCGGCGTCTGCCTCCTCCTTCGTGCGGAAGGAGCTGCCGCATCCGCACGAGGCTACTGCATTCGGGTTATCGATTTTAAAACCGCTACCCATGATTTCATCAACGTAATCGACCGTAGAACCTCTGAGATAATTGATTGAGATCTCATCTACTACCAGCTTTACGTCGTGCTGTTCGTAAACGAGATCGTTGTCCCGAACGTTACCTTCCAGCGCCATCCCATACTGGTATCCAGAGCAACCGCCACCGGATACGAAAATGCGCAGCGCATATCCTTCTAGGTTTCGTTTGGCAAGCAACTCTCTAACCGCCCCGGCGGCGGCAGAAGTGAGCGTAATTTGATCGGTCTGAGTTTGATCCAGGAGCATGATTTTTCCTTTAAATGATTAAATAATCGATCCGCACATCGCTTATTTGTGACAAATTCTATCAGAATAGAGCGGCTTAGTCAATAGCTGGTAAATTTGTGAAGGTAGTCAAGACGAGTTCACCCGTAGTGATCAGCCTTTTTACTTTTTCAATCTCGGGCCCCCAGCAAGCGTCCCCGGCTGTATAGGGGACCACTTCCCGTACTTTTCGATAGGCTCTGGAAACCCCGGCCCCCATTTTGGCCTCCGGCAGTTGCCTCAGGCGCAGGTCCAGGCCTCGCGCCGCGCAATATACTTCAATCGCCAATACGTGGGCGCTGTTCTCGAGGATTTCCCGGGCATGGCGGGCGGCTGTCATCGAATTGGCATTGTGATCCTCTTGCTCCGCCGAGGTAGGTAAAGAGTGAACCGAATCGGGATTTGCCAGCGTCTGGTTCTCCAACACCAGAGAAGCCGCGGTGTACTGGGGCATCATCATGCCAGAGTTAAGGCCCGCCGCATCGAACGAATCTACCAACATCGGCGGCAGTCCAGCGTTTAACTGTCCGTCTGTCAGCCGGAAGATCCTGCGCTCGGATATTGCCGCCACCTCGGATAAAACAATGCTCAAAAAATCCATGGATAAACCAATAGGTTCTCCATGAAAATTCCCCCCGGATATGGCTTCACCTGGACCAACCAATAGCGGGTTATCCGTGACCGCGTTGATCTCTCGAAGCATAATTTCCTTGATGAAGTGGATTGTGTCCCATGCCGCCCCCTGTACTTGAGGACCGCAGCGCAGCGAATAGGCATCTTGAACCCGGTCGCCTCCATCCACAAGGTTGCTTCCACGGGTCAATTGGCGGATCTTTGCGGCCACGGCGATTTGTCCTGGATGCCTGCGGAGCATATGCAGGCGTGCGTCGAATGCCGTGGAAACGCCCAGGAGCGCTTCCAGTGTCATCGCTAACGCAATCTCGGCGGTTTTTAGCAGGTTTTCCGTATCAAAGACCGCTAAAGCCGCGATCGCCGCCGAAAAAGTCGCCCCGTTGGTCAGCGCCAGCCCCTCCTTGGGTCCGAGGATGAGGCGCTCAATTCCAGCTGCATTCATGGCGGCTTTGCCTGTCATTCGTGTGCTCTCTGGAATGCCGTAATCGGCCCATCCTGATTCCTCTTCCCGGTCGGCTCCGTCGGTTGTGAAGACCAGGGCCATATGGGAGAGAGGCGCCAGGTCACCCGAGGATCCCAGTGATCCTTGCGATGGGATCATCGGGGTAATGTACCGGTTGAGCATCTCCAGCAACGTTTCAACCAGCTCAGGCCGCACTCCCGAATAGCCGCTCGAAAGGGTATTGGCCCGAATCAGCATCGCTGCCCGGACAACTTCGCTCGGCAGGTTTTGCCCGGTTGAAACCGAGTGACTCAGGATTAAGTTGCGGCTCAGGGCCCTCGAATCCTGCGCCGAGATACGTTGGTCCGCGAAGATCCCAAAACCGGTGTTGATTCCGTAAACCGGATCCCCGGAAGACACGATTTCCTCAACCCAGGCGCGCGACTGGGCCATGCGCTGCCGGGCTGCCGGGGCCAGTTCCACTTTCTCACCGAACCGCGCCACCGTGATCACATCTTCGAGCTTCAGATGATTTCCGTCTATTTGTAGCATTCCGTTCTACCGAATCCTCCCGCTAAAACAACACCTGCCCCAGCACGGACGCCGTCAGGGTGACCGAGATATTATCCATATCGTGGAGGGGCAGGGATTCTACGACCGCGCCTGAAGCTGCAATGAGCGTTAGCCGGCCGAGATATGCCGTCCAGGGCCCAGGAAATACTTTCAGCGCGATGTAGGCCGCCAGCATTGAAGCTGCCCAAATCCACCCGCCCATGAACATCGCCAGGGAGCCTGCCCAGGATTTCTCCTTGTTGAATGGTAACCTGATCCTGCCAAACCTCCGCCCAATTAGATCGGCCAACCCGTCCCCGCCGCACAGGAGCATAAGGGCGATGATCCCGGCGGGCGCATCCGTCCAGTAGAGGATCGTGATGAGCACGAAGACTATTCCATAAAATACAGGTCCCTTTAAGATTTCCCTGCGATCACCTGTTCGAGTCATTGCCAGGACTGCGGCCTCATCTTGAAGGATCCCCGTACCAACCAGGACAAATTGCGCCGTCATCGCGAAGGGCACCAGAGCGGCCAGGTATCTAGAGACCGGCGAACTGGTGAACAGGGGCCAGCACAGCACGAACAATGGGCCGGTTCCCATGTGGATGATTTTCCTGCTCACTTGGCTGCTGACCCATCCTCGTTGGGCTGCGAAATCGTTAATGCGCAGCCAGAGAATCGCGCCCGCCAAAGTAATGATGACAGCGAACAGGTTGCTTTGGAGCATCTGAAAGGATGGTGTGCACTCGGACTCAGATAAATCGCTTGCCTACCAGTTGCAGTCGGGGCAAGTCCTCACTCCGGCGAATTTGCCTACTTGCTTGTACATAGTTACGCTGTCAAAAGGTTCGCCAAGAATGCCATCATGGATCGCCCAGGATCGCAAGCGAATGCTATTCCTCGCCTCTGGTTTGCGAAAGGGTGTGCATCCATCCAACCGTTCGAGTAAATCTCCTCCAGGAGCAAAACCTGTCTGAATGCGCTCCATCAATCGCCGGCCCTTTTGGTATGCCAGGCCGTAGCGCTCAAAAATCACCGCATTGTGGTAGTAGAGGGGTTGGACAAAATAGAGCTCGTGGTCGAGGCTTTTGAGAAACTCCTCAAAGGACGCGATGGCATCGGAGAGCAGCCGCAAGCCGCTTCGAATTTGGCCGGGCGCCAATCCCGCTTCCATCGCCGCGATTTCTGCCTCGATGTTCCGGCACCGGGTGCCAAATTCGGTCGGCGTCCCGTCGGGCATCTGGTCAACGTCAAACCGCGGTGAATCGGGGTCGTTAAGTACGTACAAAAGGATATGAATCTGGCCATTTAGCGTATCGGTCATGTGGCCGAAAAAGATTGGATCGGGGAAGCCGGCCTGGTGATAAAGCCCCATCTCTACACTTGGACTGTCTTTGGGGCACCTCAGTGAAACTAAATCATTTCCATTTTTATCTACCAGGTATGGATTCAGACGAAAACGATCCAGCAAAGCACTCGGAATCAAACGAGAATAGATTTCCCGCTTCTCCGGTTGAGGCAATGCATTGATCTCCATGATTGTGGTGGGGGGCATGCTATTCCCGCTGGCGCAGCTGCCGCTCCATCTCACGCTCCGCGTCGCGTTTTGCGATAGCAGCGCGTTTGTCATACAATTTCTTTCCCTTGGCTACGCCGATCTCTACTTTGGCCAGACCATCCCGTAGATAAACTCGCAGTGGAATGATCGTCACCCCCTTCTTGCGGACTTCGTCCCACAACCGGTGAATCTCGGATCGATGTAGCAGTAGTTTACGGGGACGATTCGGATCGTGATTGTAATGGCTGGC
>DASQQR010000439.1:0-6846 GCA_035643335.1 Anaerolineales bacterium | reverse complement strand
TCCGCCTTCAACCTTCAACCTGCCCGCGACATCCACGCGGCATTGCCCCCGCTTCTCTTGGCTGTATACAGGGCCTGGTCTGCCTGGTTGAGAATGGTTTCAAAGCTTGGCACTTCATCATCGAACCTGCCCGCCCCCATGCTCACGGTGATCCGAATCTCGTCCTCCCTGATTTTCATCACCTTCTCGGAAAGCCGTTTCTGAATCCTTTGCATGAACGCCTCGATATCGATGGTCGCTGAATCTGGGATCAAATAGACGAACTCGTCGCCACCGTAACGGGCAAACATCTCCGTGGCCCGCGCACCTGTTTCGCACACCCGGCTCACCTCTTGCAGAACCTGGTCGCCTGCCAGATGTCCGTAAATATCATTGATCCTCTTGAAGTCATCGATATCGAAGATGACGATCGCAAATTCCTCCCCGTACCTCAGCGCCCGTTCCCATGCTGTCCTGGCATGTTCGATGAAATGCCTGCGGTTGTACACCTGGGTTAAATCATCTTTGATCGATAATTGGCGCAATCTTTCTTCCGCCGCATCCAGTTGAAACAACAGCCTCAGCAGAACGTAGCTCATTATTGGGGCGATGATCGCCGGCACCAGGATCGCGATCAGGATCGCTGTAGCCGAAGTACCCCCGTCCAGATACTGGGTGACCAGGTACGTAATGACGATCGAGGCCAGGATCGACAATCCTGTCACTGCTGAAGTTGTGCGCATCAGGCCGGCTTTCTGCAATAATCCTCTGAGCATCTGCCTCCCAGGTAAATGCTGCAGGCCTATAACCATTGCTCCCCAATCAGCACCTGCAGCCCTTCCGAATAGTTTAACACGCGGGGTCCCCCAAAGTTTCCCTGCAGCTCTGCGTGAGACCCGCGAAGAATTCAAAACGACCTCCTGATAGACAGTTGCGCCCCAACCTATCATTTTTGGCTCTCCCGTTTCCAACGGGAAAAAGGCCGGGGTGCCTCCTCACCCTGGCGTCTGTCTTTTTACCTGCATTTCCAAAACCATTATAAATACGGGGAGACGTGATCCGATTTACACTTTTGCAAGACTGTCTGCCCACCCACGCTTTCTGTTTGCAAAATTGGAAACCTGTTCGGTTCAAAATCATAGTAAAAAGAGGAACAGTAACTTCTCAATAGGAAGGGGTGGGTGTTTGTTGGAGCGGGCGGAGCCCGCTCCAACAAACACCCACCCCCCCAATTATTGAGAAGATACGAGGAACAAATGTATTTGAACGACCACGAGGTTTCTCTCCCGAGCGGGGTCTCACCAGGTCGGAAAGGTAGCACTATGACGCTTCGCAAAAAGACATTGGCCATCGTTAGTGTAGTGGTCTTGGGCCTGATCCTCATCCTCTATGCCATTTCTCGCTCCGTATTGCTCGATAATTTCGAAAAACTGGAAGAGCAGAGCACTCGCCGGAACGTGGCCCGAGTCACGGATGCCATCTACGCGGATCTTTCCAACATGAACAACACCGCCGCTGATTGGTCCGCCTGGGACGATACCTATGCCTTCGTCCAGGGCGATCTCGATAGCTATATCGAAGATAACATGATGGATGAGACGTTTGAAAACCTCGGCCTCAATTTGATGCTTTTCATCGACACCGGTGGCCGGACGGTCTTTGGAAAGGCATTTGATCTGGGGTCGAGACAGGAAATTTCCGTCCCCTCAGATATATACCCTTTGATCTCCAAAGATAGCATCCTTCTAAATCTTCCCAACGCGTCGAGCAGTCGTACCGGCCTCGTGCTTCTCGATGAAGGACCCATCCTCGTGGCTGCCCGTCCGATTGTGACCAGCGCGAGGGAAGGCCCAATTCGCGGTGCGTTGATTTTGGGTCGCTACCTGGACGCATTGGAAGTCGAACGCTTGGTGGGGATCACCCATCTGGATTTCTCGATCGGTAGGATGAGTAATCTCGAAGCTCCGCAAGAGCTCATCCAAATGGTTGCTGCTTCTACACAAGCCAACCCTGTCCTTGTCCAACCTGTGAGCAGGGAGACCGTTTATGGATACGCGCTCATCGAGGATGTATTCGGGCAGCCGGCCGTTTACCTGAGGGTGGAATTGCCCCGGGAGATTTATCAGCAAGGTCTGCATGCCCTTGCATACTTTATGTCTTTGCTGGTGGCTGTCGGCCTGGTATTTGGCTTATTGGCCCTGCTCTTGCTCGAAAAAGTGGTCCTCTCCCGAGTGGCCAACTTGAACGCGAGTGTTCACCGGCAAAGCCTTGCTGGGGATCTTTCGGAGCGCCTGGTCGTGACTGGGGACGACGAGTTGTCGAACCTGGGGGATGAGATCAACCGCATGCTCGAGGCGCTTGAGAAGTCGGAATTGGCCCTGCGTGCCAGCGAGCGCAGGAATCTCATTCGAGCCATCCCTGACCAGTTGTTCGTCTTCACCAAAGAGGGCAGGTGTGTGGATTATAAAGCCGGCGATGAAGATTTATCTGCGAGTACCACAGGCGGCTACGTGGGAAAATATATCCACGAATTTGGCTTTTCTGCCCATATCCTCGAAATCGCTTTGGATGGTATTGAAAAAGCGCTTGCTCAAAACACCATCCAGACCTTTGAGTATGAGTTGATTCACGATGAGCCATCCTACTTCGAGGCTCGGGTGGTTGCCTTGAACGAGAATGAAGTCCTGGTAATTTCGCGAGATATGACCGCAAGGATGAGAGCGCAGAAAGCGCTGGACAAAAGCGAGCGGCTTTACCGCGCATTATTTGAGTTGGCCAATGACGCCATTTTCTTGCTCAATCTGGAAGGCATTTACATTAGGGGAAACCGGAAAACAGCGCATCTGCTCGGCTATGGCAAGGAAGAATCGGTTGGGATGGGGGTCAAAGATATCGTCGCTCCTTATGAATATTCGGATGCCCAGACCAGGCTGGATATCTTGCTCGAAGGAGGCTCTTTACCCCTGTACGAGCGCATATTCAGGAGAAAAGACGGAACCGAAGTTCCCGTGGAAATCAATGCTTCCCTGATCAGAGATCAAGATGGAAAACCCCTGTATTTCCAAATCATTGCGCGTGACATAACTGAGCGTAAACACGCCGAAAAGGAACTGAAGGAAGTCAACCGCTCTCTCAGAGTCCTCAGTGAGTGCAACCAGGTCTTGGTCCGCACGACCGAGGAGCGCAATTTGCTGGAAAAGATCTGCCGGGTTATCGTACAAGAAGGAGGTTACCATGTAGCCTGGGTCGGGTATTCCGGGCCGGATGATCCAAAATCAATCCGGACCGTGGCCCAGGCAGGACTTGAAGACCATCCCATCGGAACCATCGAGAGTTCTGGGCCGGACGGCACGGAAAATCAAGATCCCGCCGGGACGGCCATCCGCACCGGCAATCCGGTTCTCGTCACAGACATGCGATCTCACCCTCAGCCTGGCCCTTGGTATTTTAGGGCGCTGGAAAGCGGCGCAGTTGCAGGCATAGCTTTGCCATTGCACGCCAATGGCACTGCCATCGGCGTCCTGAATATCTGCTCCAAAGAGATTGACTCTTTCCACAATGAGCAGGTCAAACTGCTGAGTGAATTAGCTGAAGATCTGGCATTCGGCATCGTTACCCTGAGGATGCGAGCGGAACATCAGATCGCCGCGGAAAAAATCGAGCGCCAGATCAAAAATCTGGAAGCGCTTCGCAACATCGATATAGCCATCACCTCCAGCCTGGATTTGCGGATGATATTTGAGATCTTGCTTTCTGAAACAATCGGTATTTTGGGGGTCGACGCGGCCGCCGTTCTTTCGTACAGCCCCCAATCACAGACCCTGGACTTCGTAACCGCAAAAGGATTTACCACCACCGCCCTCCAGCACACGCACTTGCGTCTTGGGGAAAGCCATGCCGGCCAAGCCGCGTTGGAGCGCCGGACCGTTCACATCCAAAACCTGAATCAACGCAAGACCGGGTTTCTTCGTTCTCCTTTCCTGGGGGACGAGAGCTTCTTCGAATATTTCGGTGTGCCCCTCATCGCCAAGGGACAACTCAAAGGCGTCCTCGAAATCTTCAGTCGTACGCAGTTAAATCCTGATCCGCAATGGCTGGGGCTGCTGGATACGCTGGCCGGTCAGGCAGCCATCGCCATGGACAATTTGGAGCTGTTCCGGGATTTGCAGAAGTCGAATGCTGACTTGGTAATCGCCTATGACTCCACCTTGGAAGGCTGGTCGGGGGCTCTGGATCTGCGAGATAAAGAAACGGAAGGTCATACCCAAAGAGTGACGCAGCTTTCATTACGGCTTGCACGCGCCATGGGCGTGGACAACCATGACCTGGTAAACATCCGCCGCGGAGCCCTCCTCCACGACATCGGTAAGATGGGCATTCCGGATCGCATCCTGCTGAAGCCTGGTCCTCTTGCCGAAGAGGAGTGGGTCATCATGCGCAAACACCCGGCCTATGCTTTTGAACTTCTGTCACCCATCGCTTACCTGCGCCCGGCGTTGGACATCCCTTATTGCCATCACGAAAAGTGGGACGGAACCGGCTATCCAAGAGGCTTGAAAGGTGAGCAGATCCCCCTCGCAGCCCGCATCTTTGCCGTGGTTGACGTCTGGGATGCCTTGCGATCCGACCGTCCCTATCGTAAAGCCTGGTCGGAGCAGCGGGCTCTTGAATATATTGAAGCACAGACTGGAAAACATTTCGATCCGCAAATTGTTAAAGTCTTTCTGCAGATGGATCGTGATATTCGTTCGGATTCGGAATAGGAGCCCGCGAATTCTTGCTATCATCTCATGTCTTCTTCCCCTCGGCCAGGAACCAGGTTTCCATTTCCCCCTCGCCCTTCACGCTAATTATCCCGCCTGCCTCACAGACGAATTCGTCCCCGATCGATTTATCAGTATGAATCTTGCTGGAGTTCCCGCGCTCGCTCAATCGATTGGTAGCATTGTGTCAGATAGGCCTCGATCCGTTCCCAATCCCCTTCGATGTCGCTGGAAGCCCCCGAGGTGATTAAATCCACCGTATTGTTCGCCTTCACGCGCAACTCGGCCGATTCAAGTGCCTGGTCCGGGCGGATGTCGAAAAGGGCGCTGTGCAACTCGACCATCGTTTGGACAAACTCCCTTTTATCGGCCTGACCTGCCAGGCGGCGGTGGACGTCGTTATATTTCAACTCCAGGGCGCCCACCTGCGCGGGGTCGAAACGCAGCCTCGAATAACGCCGCGCCAGGCGGTAGAATTTCTCGTAATACGCCTGCACGACCCGCGCATCGTGATCGACCGGGACCCACGCGGTCGAAGCACGCGTGACGTAATAGGCTGCCAAAAGCGAAGTGGGAAAGGGTATCCGGAACTCCTCCTGCGCCAGCACCACGATCAGCCTTAGAAGCCTCAGCCACTTGCGGTCGTAGTAGGCCCGCCAACCATTGGCCTCATAGTACGCGATCCGTTGAGGATTGAATGCTTTCATTCTCGGTACCTGCTCCTAAGCGCTTTCGCGGGCAACAGTCGAACCCCTCCGCTGCAGGAGGGTTATCGCCAGGCACGCCGGGCAGGCCGCCTCCGTCCAGGTGTGCAGGCTGTCCATAGTAGCCCTTTCGGCTTCAGCACCTTGCTCGCGCCGCGAGCGCAAAAACAGCCAGCCCGTCAGTCCCAAGAACGCCAACGCCAGGAGAACGGGGCCAGCCGGCAGGTGCAACCTTTCGAGTAAAGTCGTCGCCGTGGGACCCGCGATATAACCCAGGGCAATGTGCCATCCGTAAAAGAGCCCGCTGCCGGCCGCCATGGCCAGGGTAAAGGATGGATAACTGAGCCCCGCCAGCCCGGCGGCCGGGATAATGCCCGCCCGCGCCCCCGGGATATTCAATCCTAAGAAGACGGCCAGCGGCCCCCGGCCCTTTAGGCTCGCTCCTGCCACGTCCAGGCGTTCCGCCGTCAGGCCCACCAGGCCGCCAAGCCGGTATATAACCTCTCGCCCCGCCTTGCGGGCGATGAGAAACTGGATAGAACCCCCGATAAGCATACTTATCAGTAGGAGAAAGATGAGCTCGATAAGACCGTAGGCTCCCGCCGCCGCCTGGACGCCCGCGGTGATCATGATCAGATCCGAGGGGATCGGCACCGGCACGCCCAGCTCCTTGATCAGCATGACCCCGAAGATGGCCAGCAGGCCATACGCATCCAAGAAGGCTGATAATGCATTCGAAAATTGGCCGAGAGTGTCCATTCCATCACCTCGCTAAATCGAGCTCAGGCTCCCCTCAGTTTATATCCAATATATACCATTTTTGTCCAATAAGGGATAGTGTAAACCCAAAATCGTCTACCTCCATGGCCGTCCACGTGTTGTTGGCGCCATTTGCCCGGCAGATGAAATGGGGTTCCTAATTTTTCGGGGGTGCCATTCCTCGCTCGCGCGCCAACCTGGCGGCTTGATAGCGACTGTTAACGTTGAGCTTATCGAGAATGTTGTGTACGTGAGCCTTTGCAGTGTTCTCTGAGATGGTTAGGCAATCCGCGATCTCCTTGTTGGTTGCGTTTGCAGCCAACAGTCGCAAGACCTCCATCTCACGCGGGGTTAGAACATCAAAATCAGATGGCTCATCTTTTGGGCCGCTTGCCAGTTTTTGGATTTCCGCTACCAGGCGCCTGGCCTGGATTCGAGACACAGCCACTTCCCCCCGCTCGATAGCCTCGATTGCTCGCACCAAATTAGCCATCGGAATCCTTTTATCAAGATAACCTTTGGCGCCGTTACGCACAGCCGAAATAAACAAATCCTCAGAATCATAGTTTGTTAACACCAGGACGATTGTGTCCGCTTTTCTGCCCAGGATTTCCCGGATCGCCTCTACACCGTTTCCATCT
>DASQQR010000438.1:0-5510 GCA_035643335.1 Anaerolineales bacterium | reverse complement strand
AATAGACCAGTTAATTACGCAGGGCGTTACCACTACGGATACCCAGGCGCGGGCTCAGATCTACGGCCAACTTCAAAACATCGCTTACGAGAACGCTTTGGACATCTTTGTCGACCAGCCAGATCTTCGCCACTACGAACAGATGTGGGTCAAAGGCTGGTATTACAATCCCATCTTTGGTAATGCGATAACTTACTACTACTCTCTGTCCAAGTAATGGCCGACTTAACGGGTTGGGTAGATGGCAGGCAGCCATCTACCCAACCTCTTGTCGAGGTATAGAAGCATGATCAATTACATTGTCCGGCGCCTGTTCATATTGCCGCTTGTTTTATTCGGCCTGAGCATTCTGATTTTCGGGATGCTGATGGCGCTTAATCCCATCGAGCGGGCTGCTCTCTACATCACGAGCATCCCCAGGAATCCAGAGGCCATCCAGGCCGTCATTGATAAATACGGTTTGAATAAGCCGATCTACGTCCAGTATTGGAACTGGCTCGATAAGGTCTTTCACGGGGACCTGGGATGGTCCAAAACCGCTGGAATGCCGGTGGTGCAGGCGATCAAAACTTATTTCCCGGCGACTTTGGAGCTGGCTTTGTGGAGTTTCATTCCCATTATCGTGATCGGTACCTGGCTCGGCATCCAGGCCGCCATTCATCACGACCAATTTATCGACCAAGCAGCGCGCGTCTTTAGCATTGTTGGTTATTCTTTTCCTACTTTTGTCTTTGGACTTCTCGTATTAATGATTTTTTACGCCAACCTGCGATGGTTCCCGCCCGGCCGGCTGTCTGACTGGGCCTCGGCCATCGTGTATTCGCCGGCTTTTCACCAGTACACTGGCATGAACACGGTGGATGCGTTGCTCAACCTGAGATTGGATATCTTTGTAGACGCGCTGCGCCACTTGTTTCTGCCCGCCTTAACCCTGTCCTACGTTAGCTGGGCGCTGATCTTGCGAGTCGCCCGTTCGTCGATGCTGGAGGTTATCCAGCAGGATTACATCCGGGCTGCCCGCGCCAAGGGCGCTCCCGAGCGCCGGGTGATCAACCACCACGCCCGGCCCAACGCGATGATCCCGGTGGCCACCATTGGCGGTCTGCTCCTGGTCGGTCTTCTCAACGGGGTGGTCATCACTGAAACCGTATTCAATTACCACGGGATGGGCTTGTTCGCCGCTACCGCGGCGCTCAACTTCGATGCTGTCTCTATCCTGGGGGTAGCCTTACTGGCAGGAGTGTTGTTGGTCTTCGCCAATCTGGTTGTGGATGTTTTATACAGCTATCTGGATCCCAGGATCCGATTGAAGTAGGCAGATTATGGACGATACCGCTACGCAAAAGACGTTTCAGGCCGAGATCTATGCTGAGCCGATGCCTCCCCGGGAGCGCGTGCCTCGCTGGGTGAAGGCCCTGGTGCGCAACCCAGTTTCAATTGCGGGGACGTTGCTTGTCATCTTCTTCATTGTCCTCGCTATCCTGGCACCAGTATTGGCGCCGCCCCCGATCCCATCCCTGCCCTACCAGATCCCCCGGGATGGCTTCGAGGCCGAGCCGAAACCCCCTGGTCCCGGAGAACCTCTGGGCACGACCCAGGGGCAGTACGACATTTACTACGGTATTATCTGGGGCACGCGCACGGCTTTCAAGATCGGCCTGATCGTGACCGGAGTAACCGTGCTGATTGGCGGGACTCTCGGGGCGGTATCCGGTTATGTAGGCGGTTGGGTGGATGACGTCATCCAACGTATCGTCGAGGTTTTCCTGGCTTTCCCCTTCTTGCTGGCTGCCTTGACGCTGGCGACTATTCTGGGAGGCAAGATTCAGAATGGCCTGATCACCGGGATGATCGCGTTGATCGCTTTCGGCTGGCCGACATATGCGCGCCTTATCCGCGGTGACGTGCTGTCCGTCAAGGAACGCGAGTACGTTCTGGCGGCCAAGGCATTGGGAGAGCCGGGCTG
This sequence comes from Anaerolineales bacterium, assembly GCA_035643335.1. Taxonomy (GTDB): domain Bacteria; phylum Chloroflexota; class Anaerolineae; order Anaerolineales; family UBA4823; genus DASQQR01. The sequence goes on along the minus strand of DASQQR010000438.1, from coordinate 3,544 downwards.
GCGCATCTTGATGCGCCACGTAGTACCCAACGCTATGTATTCGCTTCTGGTTGTGGCCTCCTTAGACGTGGGTACGTATGTGTTGACTTTTGCGGCCCTGAGCTTCTTGGGCCTGGGCGCCGGGGTAGGTTACGCGGACTGGGGCCAGTTATTGAGCTTCGCCCGCAACTGGATCCCAACCTTGAATTCTTATTGGTGGATTGTGGTCTATCCGGGCCTGGCGTTGTTGCTCTTTGTGTTGGCCTTCAATTTGATCGGTGATGCCTTTCGTGATGCTTTGGATCCGAAGATGGGGGGCTTTCGCGGATAAACGCTCTGGCAGCGCAAACTTGATCCCCACGCCTCCTCCCTTGCCTCCTTCTTTGCGTCAACGCAAAGAAGGAGGCGCCTTTTTAGGATATACTGCAGGAAAGGAGGTCGGTGACAATGAAGATTACGGAGGCTTTGTTAGGAGAACATGGCGTTTTGTACGCACAGTTTGATCACCTGGAGCAGGCCGTGCCTCGAGCCGATTCGCTGGCCTGGCTGAAGGCTCAAGGAGCGTTGCTGAAGGCGGCGGTGGAGACCCACGCCCAAATCGAGGAAGAGTTACTCTTTAAAACGCTTGAGCCCCATCTGGGCGGAGGGGGGCCTTTGGCGGTAATGCGCATGGAACATAGCGAGATTGAGGGCGGGTTGAGCACTTTGCCCGATGCTGAGGACGTAGAAACGGCGGGTCACCTTCTGCTGCGGGTCGTTCAAGTTGCACGCCAGCACTTCGCTAAAGAGGAACAGGTGCTCTTTCCCATGGCGGAACAGGTGCTGGGCCCTGAACGGCTGGCAGACTTGGGCGAGCAGTGGGCCGAATGGCGTAAGGTGAGCGTCAGAGTGTGATCATCTTGCCCGTCCGAGTCAGTTGGATGACTGGCGATGGATGGCGGGGCGTTGCATTTGCCATGCTAGGGACTGTAGATACAAAACAAAAGGCGAGGACCTGCTGTGCACAATCGGCAAATCCTCGCCTTTTGTTTAAAGGGGTGACTAGGCTTAGCGCCTATGGTCTGACTTTACCCTTGCGAAGACGACCTCACCTGCGGAGATGAAGGTATTGAAAATGGCAACGCTAGCTCCCCACAGCAGGATCGCATACGAGAGCAAACTCACAATATGTAGTGAAGTCAAGGTTTTCCTCCTTTCGGAAACCAGCCTCTCGGGAGCTGGTTCAATGAGCGATTGGACTAACAGATAGTTGCACTCTTTATTTCCGTTGTGGTGCTGCTGTTAATGTTACTCCATGGGGATTGGCATCACAATAGGGGATATCCCTTTATCGAGCTAGGGATCTCCCGGAGAGAGGTTAGGGATTCCCCTAGGAGTTAGCCAAAATGGTTCTTAGCACATTTTTTGCTTCATTTATATTATCCCAAAAAGAGCTGATTGATGTCCTTAACTCCCTTTGAAAGTTACCTTATTATTTCTTTAATGGAACCTCGAAAGACTCACGAATTTTCCTAATTTCCACTGCGGGCAGAGTCCCGGGTGTTCCAAAGGGATCTCAGCCTGATCAGCAGCTCTGCAAACCCCTGGGGTCTTCTGCCGTTAGGGCATGCCTGGGGGATTTCCGAATCATCCAGGCCAAATTCGGGGTATGATTATAAGCGCTCTTAGGCTAAGTGATTTTGACCAAGCACCCGATGATGCGAAGAATGATAAGGAGGATACCGTGGGAAGCAATCTGCTCGATCAGGCTGAATTTGCTGATAACCCTGAACCTCGTTGCCCGGTGGTGCTGCTCCTGGACACCTCGGGTTCGATGCAAGGCGCGCCCATCAATGAGCTTAATCAGGGCCTGAGGGCTTTCGAAGCAGCCCTCAAAGCGGACCGCCTTGCCTCTCTGCGGGTGGAGGTGGCGCTGATGACTTTTGGTGGGGGCGTACGCCTGCTCGACGTCCGCGATGGACGCGCCAGTGAGGAGGGCGCCCAGGAGGCCTTCATCACTGCCGACGGGTTCCAGGCGCCCGCTTTGGGTGCCAGCGGTGATACTCCTATGGGGGAAGCTGTCAGTCGTTCTCTGGACCTGATTAGAGATCGTAAGGAAATCTATAAAGCCAATGCTCTCGACTACTTCCGCCCATGGATGTTCCTCATCACCGATGGGCGCCCAACGGATAGCGGATGGGAGCTGGCCGCAGATCAGGTCAGGCAAGAGGAAGCTCGCAAAGGAGTGGTCTTTTATGGAGTCGGCGTGGAGAAGGCAGATATGCAGGTGCTGGCCCGCTTTTCCGCAGCCCGGCCGCCGCTCAAGCTCAAGGGTCTGGCTTTCGGAGAGCTTTTCCAGTGGCTTTCGAAGAGCCTCTCCGTGGTGGCCCATTCGCGGCCTGGTGAACAAGCGCCACTCCCACCGGTAGGCTGGGGTGAGATAGACACTTCTCATTCTGTCTGAGAGAAAACATATCATTGTTGCTGATTGGTCGTTGCCCTCGATTCGAAAGTGACAATTCTCATTCTGCCCCCTCATGAACCAGGCTGCAGAACCTGAATCAGATGCTTTTTGGCGAGTGGTGAGCGCCTCTGTGGCGGGAACGTCGCACCAGAAATTGGATCTCCCTTGCCAAGACGCACATGCCTGGCGGATTCTGCCCCATGGCCTGATTGTGATCTCCCTGGCCGATGGGGCTGGCACTGCAAATCGTGCAGCGGACGGAGCCACGCGCGCGGCTGACTGTTCGATTGCTGTGCTGGCCGAATCCCTAAGCCAGGAATTGCCGCCAAACGCCGCCAGCTGGCAAAGCCTTTTCACGGACGCCTTTAGCCAGGCGCACCAATCGCTCATCGACATGGCCGAAGCCGAAGGCTTGCCCTTGAAGGCATTTGCGACCACGTTAGCTTGTGTCGCAGTGGCTGCAGATTGGCTGGCCGTGGGACAAATCGGGGACGGGGTTGTGGTCGTTGGTATGGAGGGTGGCGATTTGGTCCTGGCTGCGCGGCCGCAGCGCGGTGAGTATGCCAACGAAACCCTTTTCCTGACGATGGGGGACAGCCTCGAACAGATGGAAGTTCGGGTAGAGAGTCGACGTGTGGATCACCTGATCGTCATGAGCGATGGGCTCAGCCGCCTGGCGCTGAATCTGCCGCTCTACAAACCGCACCGGGCTTTTTTCGATCCGCTCCTAGCATTCGCTGCCGAGGCGCACGATTCTGCCTTAGCTGCGCAGCAGCTGGTGGCTTTCTTGTCCTCGGAGCGTGTGTGTGAACGCACGGACGATGATAAAACCCTGGTGGTGGCTGTACGGATTTCGACTGGCAAGCCACTTCAGGGAAGTAATTCGGCCTAAATAAGGCTGTAGTGACATGGAGGTGTACGACTCTAACGGCAAGCGTATCTCCTTGGGTCAGGGAATCGGCCGGGGTGGCGAGGCAATCGTTTTCACCGTCAACGGCCGGCCTGGTTCCCTGGCAAAGATCTATGAAGGCCGGACTCGCTCCGGCCATACGCGCAAATTAACCTGGATGCGCGACCACCCACCGGATGACCCCACCCTGCCGCAGGGTCATGCTTCCCTGG
>DASQQR010000437.1:0-16958 GCA_035643335.1 Anaerolineales bacterium | reverse complement strand
GCAGCGAATGGGACCGCCGATCTCGCAACGACATCGGCCGAGAAACCGCGCGTTTAAGAAAGCCGTGATCAAGAAAGAGGCCTCCACTTGACATTGAGGAGAAGAAGTGATAATCTTGGTGCCGTCGTTGCGCTCCTGCGCATTAAAATTTCTAGTTCAGATGGAGTGAAGAGTATGGCTGAACGCATCGTCGGAACGGTTAAATGGTTTAATGCTGCTAAAGGTTATGGTTTTATTGGTCGCGATGATGGAGAGGACGTATTTGTCCACTTCTCTGCGATCCAGGCAGACGGATATCGCCGTCTGAGCAAAGGGGAGAAGGTGGAGTTCTCCATTGAAAATGGACCCAAGGGCCTTCAGGCCGCCAATGTAGTTGCGGTTACATAAGTCTTACACTCACAAACAATATTAACCTGGCCGCCAATTGGCGGCTTTTCTTTTTGGGTAGCGACAGTTGCATCATCAGGATTTAATGGAAGTTAATGAATTCTTATAAAATGTCCCATTTTTCTCCGAAATCGGTGATATAATCGGGGATGTTTATCCAGGCCTTAGGCTTTTGAAAAACCGAAACGGCTAGTCGCCTTTGACGATTCTTATTGCAGAATTTTTCTAGGGAGGGGAAAGTCAAATCTAATATCCATGTTCCGCAATTTGCGCCTAAGACAGCAACCGGAAAAGGTTGTACCGGATGCCAAATCGATTTCAGCAGAACAATTGGAGCGTGATGCCACTCTCCCGATAACCTTGCGGCAGATAAACGATCTGCCGGACAATGCACAGAAACGTATTTATCGGGCCTTATTGCCCCCGGGCTTGCTGGCGAGGTTCAAGATTGATCCCATCACCTGGAAGGGATCGGACGGTACTGAGCTGGTTTCCTTAAAAACTAGCGATGCTGGAAAAGTAAATATTTCGATCGGGGCCGCACGTGAACCTCACGATGAGTATATGGTCATCGGCCTTGCCGATAATTCCTTCAACGGTGTGGACTTAGAGATGCTCGTGCTCAATGACCCAGATGGCCAGCGTTTTCGGACGGATTACGATGAAGACGGCCAGCCAACTATGTTCGGCACCTTGCGGCGCAATCTGGCCGAAGAGGCGAGGGCCATGCGGGCCGGATTGGCGCCAGGTCAAGTGCGCATGGGCCTGGGTGGATCTCGGCTCGTGCTTGACCATCTGGACAACTTTCTGGCGACGTTGGGTCACCGGGCATACTTCTTGGAGCCTTTGACCTACGTTTCCGCCTGGATATTTGAACGCCGGGGTTTTGCTTATGTGCGCGGGCACAAGCTGATGGACGATATCAATACAGAATTTCAACCCGGAGGCCGGTTTTTTCAAGCCCTCGACGGAAGCACACCCTTCCGCCAGCCTGATCAATGGCGTACAGTGCGTGGCCGCGCCTGGGCGATCCAAGACGGCGTTTTACAGTCGATAGATGCCCACTGGGATGGCCTCCGCATGGTGAAACAGGTTGGCCGGCATGCTGGCCTCGAGACGTTCCCAAATGCTGTGTACTGATCGTAACTTCTCAATAAGAAGGGGTGGGGGTTTGGTGGAGCGGCCATAAGCGCAGCGACGCCCGCTCCAACAAATACCCACCTCCCCCAATTATTGAGATGATACCGCTGATCCTTCGAATGCGGTGATAGGTTTTCAGAGGATATGACAGGACGACAGATTTGCCTGGCCGCGGAGCTCGAATCGCTTGCCAAGCTGCGGGCTTTCATCGAGCAAATCTGCAAGCATCAGACTGGTATTGATGACCAGATCATTTATGATCTGAAACTGGCGTCTGATGAAGCCTGTACCAATATCATCACCCATGGCTACCAGGGTATGAATCCGGGCTCGATTATCCTGAATCTCGAATTAACCCCGGCTGAGGTCATCCTTACGATCACAGATTTCGGCCATCCCTTTGAACCAACTGAAGCGCCGATGCCGGATGTGCAGGCGGGATTAGAGGATCGTCCCACGGGCGGATTTGGTCTGTATTTTATCTACCAAACCATGGATAAAGTGGACTACAAGTCAACCGAGGATGGCAACCATTTGATCCTGGTGAAAAATCTGGGTCTTCCGCTTTCAGCGGGATAAGGCTTTTTCCCGTTAGAAACGGGAGAGCCAAAAATCTTTATGTTTCTTGATTAACGAAGGAGAAAGGGAGTTCAAGGCTATGGAAATTACCTCAAGCAAGACGGATCACGCTACTGTGATTTCCATTGAGGGCAGCATCGATGCATTGACTGCTGACCAAGTTACCAATTACTTCAGCGAGCGGATGGTTGAAGGTCACGAGCAGTTCATCGCGGATCTGGCCAAGGTGGATTTCATGAGCAGCGCGGGTTTGCGCGCAATCCTGGCGACTCTAAAGCACAGCCGCCAGAAAGGTGGGGATTTGCGGCTTGCGGGAGCTCAACCAGGGGTGGAAAAGATTTTGAAGATGTCGGGATTTACAAGCATTTTGAAAACGTATCCGACGGTTGATGAGGCTGTGGCTGATCTCAGCATTGCATAGGATCCAGCCTCTGCCGCGCCAGATCCCAAAGAGCCAAATGGTTGCATTTCTCTGAGGAGGAATATGAGCAAATGTGGAAAGGGGTCCGCTCTGCCACACTCTTGGGGGACCTTCATTACGCTTGCCTGGAAGCGCGCCTAGACGGTGTTCTCAAGGAGGCAAGTGAAACCTGCCGTGATGGTGCCGGCCATGGTGCGGGCTTCCAGGGATCCTGGAGAGTTTGCTCACCTCACAACTTGAAGAACGTCCAATTTCTTCTGTCCGGCAGGTCGGAATGGCTGCCGGCGTGATCTAGAGGAATATTTGGAAAAGCCTGTGCAATTCTATCGCCGGGGCGGATTAGTAAGTTAACGGAACCTTATTAACAAATTGAAGAAAAGCATTGGCTGATGCGCAAGTGGCTGGGGCCGCTATTCAGACGCTGTTCAGTTGGGCATTTATGTTCATGAAAAGCCTTAGGAGAGGCATGTATGCAAACCAAGTCGTTTTATTCTAAGTTGAATTGGTTGGTTTATTCACTCATGGTTGCGTTATTCCTGGTTGGCGGTGTTTTGTTGGCCAGACCAGAGAGCTCGGGGCGCGCCGCGGCGAACGGAGCGACCATCATGGTGAACAGCCTGGATGATAACCTGAAGAACGATGGCTCTTGTACGCTGCGTGAGGCTGTCATCTCTGCCAATAAGGATCAGCCTTCAGGCAGCAAGAAGGGTGAGTGCGTTGCCGGCAGCGGCGCGGATACGATCGAAATACCTCTGATAAAGGGGAAGGGCACTTATCTGCTCACCCGTACCGATAACGGAAAAGAGGATGCCTCTGCGACAGGAGATTTGGATATCCTCGATGATGTAACCATTCGGGCAGCTGGCCCTGGCATTGTGATTCTCGGTGAAAACGGATTCACTGACCGGATATTCCATGTCCTGGGTGGGCATGCGACCATTGAAGGCGTGACGATCAGCGGAGGGAACGTTCGAGAAGATGGGGGCGGAATATATAATGCGGCAAGCTTGTCGCTTACCCAAATCACCGTCATGACGAACACTGCTGGTTTAGATGGGGGCGGGATTTATAACACCGGGACCCTTACAGTCACTAATAGCACTTTGAGTGGCAATATGGCTGTCGACGCCGGAGGCGGTTTGTCCAATATTGCGAGCGCTTACCTCAATAATGTTACCGTTGCAAGCAATAGTGCTGCATCCAGCGGGGGGCTCGCAGGCACCGCTGGCAGCACTTTAAGTGTCGCCAATAGTATTATTGCGCTTAATGAGAATGGCAATTGTGGCCTGAGCGCCGGAATCACTTCGCAGGGCTATAACCTGGACAGCAGCAACGATTGCGGCTTCAGCAGCGCCGGCGACATAAATGACAAAGATCCTTTATTAGGCCCCTTGCAGGACAACGGAGGCTTTACACCCACCTATGCGCTTTTGACAGGCAGTCCGGCAATCGATGCAGGCAACCCGGCAGCTCCTGGCAGCGGTCTGAGCGCCTGCGAGCCAACGGACCAGCGTGGAGAGCCTCGCCCGCGGGCGTTCGCCTGCGATATAGGGGCCTTTGAGGTCCAGGATCCGGTCCAGGTCGGTCCGATCTTTTTTGTAACAGTCAGTGCCGATAGCAATGATGGCGTCTGTAGCTTCTACGATTGCTCGCTGCGCGAGGCGATCAACGCGGCGAATTTGCGGCCGAACGATGAGACTTCACCAGATGAGATCCATTTCAGCCTTCCGGGAGATCCGCCCTTCACGATTGAGCTGGCTTCGGCCTTGCCTGTAATTACCGATCCCGTGGTCATCGACGGCACCACTCAGCCGGGTGGTCAGATCACACTGGATGGATCTTCGGCCGGCACGGCTGTAGATGGCCTGGTGATCACAGCGGGAAATTCGACGGTGCGTGGCCTGGAGATCATTAATTTCGATGAAAACGGGATAACTGTCGAGACGAATGGGCGTAATCTTATTGAAGGAAATACCATTGCCCACAACGGCGGTAGTGGTATCGTTGTGCTCGGGGAAAGCACTGGCAATACCTTTTCTGATAACAATATTTACGACAATGTGGGCTTGCCAATTGATTTAGGTGGCGACGGACCCACGGCCAACGATCCCGGGGATGCCGATCCGGGGCCAAATAACTTTCAGAACACTCCGGTCTTGTTGAGGGCCAGTCCAGCTGGCGCTGGTCTTGCCGTGGATGGCCTGCTGAATAGCCTCAAGGATACTGAGTTCAGGATCGAGTTCTTTGGAAGCGAGACTTGTGATCTCAGCCAGAATAGTGCCCAGGCCTCCATTGGATCCGAGGTGGTGACCACGGATGCTTCCGGCAATGTCTATTTTGAAGCCACTGGCTTATCAGCGCTTCCCAACGGTTCATATGTCAGCGCCACCGCAACGGATCCATCTGGTAATACATCCGAATTCTCGCAGTGTATTGTGGTTGGTGCGGCTAATGACTCCTGGCCGGAAGCACTGCGGTTGAGCCTGGCGGGAGACCCTCCTACGGCTTCGATTGAGCAATATCTCGATCAATTGGGCAAGTCTCTCTGGTATAAATTCACCGTCCATCCCAACAGCCAGCTGGTGGTTACCCTGACCGGACTACCTGCGAACTATGACCTTACGCTTTACAAGGATATCGACGCGGCTTACCAGGCCCTGACATCTCCATCTTCTCAAGACTTGGCCCGCCTGGGTGCTGAATTTGCGCCGGCCGCCTTTAGTCCGGCAGCGTTCAGTCCAGCCGCCTTCAGCCCGGCTGCCTTCAGTCCAGCCGCTTTCAGTCCAGCTGCCTTCAGTCCAGCCGGCTTCAGTCCGGCCGCCTTCAGTCCGGCCGCCTTTAGTCCGGCCGCCTTCAGTCCAGCCGCTTTTAGTCCGGCAGCCTTTAGTCCAGCCGCCTTCAGTCCGGCGGCCTTCAGCCCGGACGCGATCAGCCCGGCTGCTTTCAGCCCGGCCGCCTTCAGTCCGGCTGCCTTCAGCCCAGCCGCTTTTAGCCCGGCTGCATTCAGTCCAGCCGCTTTCAGTCCAGCCGCCTTCTCCAGCGCCCAAACGCGCAGTCTGATCGGCGTATCCGCATTTGATGGCACCGCCAGCGAAGGACTGATCCTCAATACCTGGAACAACTCGGGCGATTTCTACATCCGTGTCAAGGGTCGCGAGGGCGCTTTCAGCCTGGACGCTCCTTTTCACCTGGATGTTCTGCAGTTTCCTGGCGAGTGTGGTCAAGTACAATCAGTTTCTGCGCCTTCGGACATCAGTGTCAGCACCGGATCATACCAAACGATCATTCTGGTGGATAAAACCCGCATGGGGGCCAATTATCCTGGTGATGAACTCAGCACCCTTTACAGCCAACTGGATACCTTTGCAGGCAGCGTCAATGGCGTGGTGGTAGATGTAAGTGAAGATTCTAAAGTCAACGCAGCTAACGACCAGTCTGACCAATATTACGCCTGTCCATACGCCAAGAATCTGGTTGCCGGCGCCATCAAGGAGATTGTTGACAAGTACCGCCAACAGAATCCCACTATCCAGTACGTGGTGATCATCGGTAACGATGATATGATCCCGTTCTTCCGTTACCAGGATGCCGCTAATCTGGGTCCTGAGAGCCAGTACGTCCCTCCCGTGCGCGACAATACAGCTTCTCAAGCCAGCCTGAGGCTCAATTATGTGTTGGGTCAGGACGAATACGGTGCGCAGGTCAACGTTTCTGTGAAGGAAAATTCCATTCCAGTGCCCGATTTACCGGTCGGTCGTCTCGTTGAGAAACCGGACGAAATCGTCACCATGCTGAATGCCTTCGAGTCTTCTGGCGGAACGGTAACACCAGGGAGCTCGTTGGTGACTGGTTACGATTTCCTCGCCGACGCAGCCACCGAAATCGCCAGCCAATTTAGCGATGGTATTGGCGTGCAACCTGATGAGCTCATTACGCCCCGCGACCTTTCGCCACAAGACGAGAGCGATCTGGTGTGGACTGCGGACGATCTGCGCGCCGAACTCCTTGGGCAACGCCATGACCTGGTCTTCCTGGCGGGCCATTTCAGCGCCGTCAGCGCCCTGGCCGCCGATTTCAGCACGTCCATGTTGACCACCGATTTGACTGGCTCAAGCGTAGATCTGACCAATGCCATCATCTTCAGTGCCGGATGCCATTCCGGATACAACATCGTCAACCAGGACGATGTCCCTGGCGTCACCTTCGAACCCGATTGGGCGCAGGCTTTTGCCGGCAAGGGAGCCACCTTGATCGCCGGCACCGGTTACCAGTACGGCGATACCGATTTCCTCGAGTACAGTGAGCGACTTTACCTTGAGTTCGCCAAGCAACTGCGCACGGGTGTTGGCCCGGTTTCCGTTGGCCAGGCGCTGGTAGCTGCCAAGCAAGCCTATCTCGCCACCACCCCGCAAATGCGCGGCATCCATGAAAAGGCATACCTAGAAGCCACCCTGTTTGGCTTGCCCATGCTCAACGTGAATATGCCTGGGCAGCATCTGCCCCAGCCAAACGAAACACCAGTTGTCAATCAGCCACCGGTATTTAACACCGATCCTGGAAAGACACTTGGTCTTGCCGCCGCGGATGTGACCATAACTCCGGACTTGACTGAACATACGGTAACCCTCACCAATCCAGAAGATCTGTCTACGGTCCTGGCCTTCTATTTGTCGGGAAGTGGCAGTGCGAATAAGGTCGTAACCAACCCGGTTGAGCCAACGTTGCCGCTCGAGGTGCGTAATGCCAATGTGCCGGACATGGTGTTGCGTGGTGTCGGTTTCCGCGGTGGTAACTACACCGACATAAAGGACAAGCTCCCCTTGATTGGAGCACCCACCACTGAAATCCGTGGGGTTCATGCGCCATTCCTCACTTCAATCTTTTATCCGGTACAACCCTGGAGTGTTAATTACTACGCTGCCCTCGACAATGGCTCTAACGGGATCACGAACCTGATGATTACCCCCGCGCAGTTCAAGAGCGATCCAGGTTCTGACAAGGGTACATTTCGCAAGTTTGACAACTTAAACTTGCGCTTGTACTATAGTAACAACACGGCGACCTACGGCGGTGGTAGTATTCCGGCCCTGTCCGATCCGCCAACGATTGCTAAAGTCTCCTCTGAGGTAGATGGTAACGGGGCGATTAACTTCTCCGTCGAGGTTACCGGTAATCCGGCTGCCGGGATTCAGGAGGTTTGGGTTACCTATACAGCGTGTGATCCCGCAGGCGATTGCAACGGATCCTGGCAGTCCACAGATCTCGTTCAGAGCACCAATTCTACCTTATGGGAGGGCGCTCTGACTCCTGGTGCCTCCCCGCATGATATCCGCTTCATCGTGCAGGCCGTCAACGGGGTGGGCCTGGTCAGCATGGCTACCAACCTGGGTTTCTACTACGTTCCTGGCGTGAATGTAGCTCCGCAACCGTCCACATTGTCGATCGAGCAGCCATCCGACGGCGCCTACGGCGCGAAGGCCACCTTCAGTGCAATATTAACCAGCAACGGTGTAGGTGCATCTGGCCAGGCACTTTCATTCTGCCTTGGTTCGATGTGCCGCCAGGAGATCACTGGGCAGGACGGCAGTGCCACAGTTGAAATGCCCTTGCTCGTTCTGCCGGGTGATGCCACCCTGAGTGTATTCTTCGGTGGCTCTCCAGAATACCAGGCCAGTTTCGCAAGTGCGAACCTGACGGTCAGTAAGCAATCTACGTCGATTAGCCTGCAGCCAGTTTCTGCAAGCAAATTCCGCACCGATGACGTGCTCCTCGCCGCGACCCTGGAAGATGCCACCGGCAGGCGCCTGGGTGAGTTTACGGTTTTCTTCCTGGTTTCCGGCAGCGGGACGGAGTATTGTGCGCCGGTGATCACGGATTATCTGGGACAAGCTGTCTTTAAGAATACCTCTCCTTCTCTCCCTGTTGGAGATTACACTGTCGACGTTTACTTCATGGGTACGCATACACTTTGCGGCCAGCAAGTTGCTATAGAGGATCAACGTTACGAACCATCGTCGGCTGGAGGAACACTTTCAATCCTCAATCGAAACCCGGTGGCGGAAAATGACGCTTATAGTGTGAATCAGGATGAGATCCTCACGATCGACGCGCCTGGCATCCTATCGAACGATAGCGACCCAGACGGTGATCCATTGACGGTCTCGGCAGTCAATGGCAATTCTGGAGACGTTGCCCAGCAAATCACCCTGGCTTCAGGCGCTCTGCTGACAGTCTCGCCAGACGGTGGTTTTGTCTATGATCCCAACGGGCAGTTCAAGGATCTGCTAGAGGGCCAGACGGCTTCGGACAGCTACGAATATACAGTTGCGGACGGGCAGGGCGGCGCTGCCACCGCCACGGTTATGATTACGGTTGCCGGTACCAATCATCTCCCAGACTGTTCGGGTGCCGATTCGAGTATAGGTGACTGGATTTGGCCACCAAACAACACCACACTCGTGCCGGTGAATGTGGTTGGCGTTACCGATCCTGATGGGGATCCTATCACGATCACAATTACAGCCATTTGGCAGGATGAACCGGTGGGGAATGATTCCAATAGCCCCGACGGTTTCGGCATTGGCACAGACACTGCCCAGGTGCGAGCTGAGCGGGATGGTAGTGGTGACGGCCGTGTTTATCACATCTACTTCATGGCTGACGATGGTCAGGGCGGCAATTGCTCGGTTTCGCGCCTCTCTGCCGTTGTCAAGAATGGCGTAATGGTGGGTGTGTCCGATAACCAGGCTGGCGGCATTGAAGCCATCGATGGCGGACCCCTGTACGATTCTACGGTGCAGAGTAAATAGATAACGATTTCTCATCAGGCAAGGTAGCGGGCAACGCGCTTCGTTGCCCGCTACCTTGATTTCTACCCTGGAACGCATTGTCCCCGGTCTGGATGTCAGCTTGTCCCCAAATCCCGGTGCCAGCCCTAACCGGGCATAATTAAGAGTATATAATAGAGGTGAAATTGGGTGAATTTGAGCGTAAAATACAGTGATGAAAACATGAACATTCTTGCATACAGGCATGCTGGCCTTGGACAAATATAACCGGGTGAGATCCAATTGAGACAGCCGGACTTCGAGGCAGCCAAAATGTATGTGTTGAGCCGCCTGGAGCGGGAGTTATCGCCAAAGCTCATCTATCATTCCATCAGCCATACGCGGGATACGGTGGTGCCGGCGGCCCGGTGCCTGGCAAGGGTGGAAGGCCTTGACGAGTATACTTGTGAATTGCTGCAGACTGCAGCCTACTTTCATGACATTGGTTTCATTGAACAATACGTGGATCATGAGGAGGTTGGCATTCGCATTGCGGCGGAAATCTTGCCTGAATTTGGGTATGGCCCGAATGATATTCTTGCTATCCAGAAGATGATCCTGGCGACGAAATTACCCCAATCACCCCAATCGCTGCCAGAAAAAATACTGGCCGATGCGGACCTGGACGTATTGGGTCGCGAAGATTTTTTGAAAAGGAATCGCGACTTACGCACAGAAATGGAAGCGTTTGGCAAATGTTTTGAGGATGGGGAATGGTGTGCTAGCCAGCTCCGGTTTCTCCAGACTCACCACTATTGGACGGAGGCAGCCCAAAGATTGCGCCATAAGACCAAGTTAATTAATATTGGTTTGCTCGAGAAGCTCTGTGACAAGGTCAGCAAAGATGGTGGGGATAAGTGACCGTGATCGTTTTTTGTCGTTGGATAGTCGCCTGACATAGGTTATTTATGGAATCACCAATTGTGTATATCCCTATGGATCGGCGGCAGGCACTTGCTCAGGCTCTGCTTCTGCCGGATCGTACCCAGGGGGCTGCGCTATTTGCCGACATCTCGGGGTTTACACCACTGACTGAGGCCCTCGTGCGTGAAATGGGACCTCTGCGGGGAGCAGAGGAATTAACCCTGCATCTTAACCTGGTTTATGATACGCTGATCAACCAGCTGCATTGCTACGGTGGTAGTGTGATCGGTTTCAGCGGTGATGCTATCACTTGCTGGCTTGATAAGGACACGGGATTACGCGCCGCGGCCTGCGCGCTGGCGATGCAGAAAGCCATGCAACAATTCTCGGCAGTTCAGATTACTCCCGAAAGAACTGTCTCTCTGGCGATGAAGGCCGCCATTGCGACGGGGCCTGTGCGCAGATTTCTGGTGGGCGATCCGAACATTCAGGTTGTTGAAGTATTGGCGGGCTCGACATTGGATTACCTGGCCGCCGCCGAACATCACGCTGATAGGGGCGAGGTCTTGCTCGACGCCACGGTAATATCCTCCTTGGGGGAGCAGGTGGAATATGCGGTGTGGCGTCAGGACGATTCCACCGGGCGGAGGTTTGGCGTAGTCAAAAGACTGCATCAGAACGTCGAGCCGACTCCGCTATTGGAGATTTCCGCGGAAGACCTGGATCCGGAAATCATTCGTCAATGGCTGCTGCCCCCGGTCTATGAAAGGCTTCGCAGGGGCCAGGGTGAATTTCTGGCCGAATTTCGTCCGGCATTATCGGTTTTCGTTCGATTTTGCGGTATCGATTACGATAAGGATGAGTCCGCTGGTGACAAACTAGACACATATATTCGTCAGGTTCAAGAAGTTCTGGAACGTTATGAGGGTAGCTTGATCCAGTTAACTATGGGGGACAAGGGGAGCTATCTGCAGGCATCCTTCGGGGCGCCAATTGCCCATGAGGACGACGCAATCAGGGCGGCTTCGGCGGCTTTGGAATTGCGCAAGATTTCCCCATCTCCAGAGCAATTTACCGACGTGCAAATTGGGATTGCCCATGGCCGCATGCGAACCGGCGCTTATGGCGGTACCCGACGGCGGACGTATGGAGTCTTAGGCGACAACACAAATCTTGCCGCAAGATTGATGCAAGCCGCGGCTCCGGGACAGATCCTGGTTGCCGAGAATGCATATGAGCTGACAGGCGATACATTTAGCTGGCAGGCTCTTACCCCAATCCGCGTCAAGGGCCGCTCCGATCCGGTAGTTGTCTTCGGTTTGAATGGTTTGAAGGAGCAGCGCTCCATTCGTTTGCAAGAACCCAAATATACTTTGCCGATGATCGGCCGGCGGGCTGAATTGGACCTGATTGTGCAAAAGCTCGACCTCGCATCGGGAGGAAAGGGCCAGATCGTTGGCATCACTGCTGAGGCGGGGATGGGAAAGTCGCGTCTGGTGGCCGAGGGAGTCCGGGTCGCCAATCAAAATAAATGGACCGGTTATGGCGGTGAATGCCAGTCCTATGGCACCAACACGAGCTATCTGGTTTGGCAGAATATATGGCGGGGCTTTTTTGATCTGGATGCGAATCTCACCACAGAAGAAAAACTTCTATCTCTGGAGAAGCAGCTCCTTCAGCTGGGACCGAATTCTGTCCAGCGGCTCCCACTTCTCGGTACCGTACTCAATTTGCCAATCCCAGATAATGAGCTTACCCGCTCGTTCGACGCCAAATTGCGTAAATCCTCTTTGGAGGCGCTTCTGGTAGATTGCTTGCGGGCGCGGGCCAAAGAAACTCCGTTGTTCCTGGTCATGGAAAACATTCATTGGATTGACCCCCTCTCTCATGATTTGTTGGAAGTAATCGGCAGAGCGATTGCAAATCTGCCTGTTTTCCTGTTGATGGCTTATCGGCCTTTCGATGCCCAGCGCTGGAAGGATACCCGCGTCAGTCGCCTGCCCTATTTCACTGAAATCCGCCTAAGTGAGTTTACTCAACAGGAAGCCGAGCAGCTGATTCAGGTGAAGTTGGCTCAGTTTTTTGGGACTGAGGGTCAAATCCCAGAGAATCTGGTAGATCACGTCGTAAAACGGGCAGAAGGGAATCCATTCTATATCGAGGAGCTGCTCAACTATCTGCAGGAGCAGGGTTTGGATCCGCAGGATGATCTCGTCATTGAGAATCTCGATCTTCCCTCCAGCTTGCATAGCCTGATCCTGACGCGCATTGACCAACGCACCGAGAGTCAAAAGATCACTTTAAAAGTGGCCAGCATCATTGGACGCATGTTCGCGGCCGCCTGGTTGTGGGGTGCCTATCCTGATTTAGGAGAACCGGAACGCATCAAAGCCGACCTGGATATTCTTAGCAGTTTGGATTTGACCCCTTTGGACACCACGGAGCCAGAGCTCATTTACCTTTTTAAGCACATCGTCACGCAGGAAGTAGCTTATGAGTCTCTTCCTTTTTCCACGCGGGCGTTGCTCCATGACCAGCTGGCACAGTTTATTGAACACTCTTTTCCGGATGATCTTGAGCAGAACCTCGATTTGCTGGCCTTCCACTACGAACGCAGTGACAATGAACCAAAGAAACGCGAGTATTTGCTGAGGGCCGGTGAAGCTGCCCAGGCGAACTATGCCAACTTCGCGGCAATCGATTACTATCAAAAGGTTCTGCCGTTGCTCCCAGAGATTGAAAAGGTCAAAGTGATGCTCAAACTCGGGCAGGTGCTTGAGCTGGTCGGCAAATGGGATGAAGCGGAAGCTCTGTATCATAAGGCTTGGGATAACGCTGCCGAATTGAATGATCGCCGGCAGATGGCTTTCGTCCAAGCCGCCATTGGAGACCTGCTTCGGAGGCAAGGCTTGTATGGTGAGGTGCCCAAGTGGCTGGACAGTGCCCGGGAGGGATTTGAAGAGGCCGGCGACCTGGCGGGCGTCGGCCAGGTATTGCATTTTGAGGGCACTCTGGCCGCACAGCAGGGCGAATTGGACTTTGCCCGATCTCTTTACAACCAGAGCCTGGAGATCCGTCGTAAACTGGGAGACAAACGCCACATCGCCAGTTTGCTTAACAATTTAGGCATTGTTGAACAGTATTTGGGCGAGCGTGACGAGTCCCGTATTCTATTCGAGGAGGCGCTTTCGATCCGCCGCTCAATTGGGGATCGGGGGGCGATTCAAAATTCCCTGAATAATTTGGGAAATCTCACCCGTGAGCAAGGCAATTTTGCAGAGGCCCGCGGATATATTGAAGAAGCAACAGCTATTTCTCAGGAAATCGGTGATCGATGGGCGATCGCCAACTCGATGAACAATCTCGCAAACGTGATTCGGGCCCAGGGAGAGTACGGCCTCGCTCGCTCTTTATACGAGAAAAGTTTGGCAATCAATGTCGAAATGGAAGACAAATGGGCCATAGCGTATTTGCTTGAGGATATGGGCTGCCTGGCTGCCATGGAGGGCCAATCGGAACGCGCCCTGACCTTAGCCGGTGCTGCCGCTCATTTGCGCGAGGAAATCGGAACGCCGCTGCCGCCCGCGGAGCGCGCAGCCCTGGATGAAATCTTGGACAAAGCGCGCAAAAAACTCGACAAAAGCAGTCAGGCTTTCGCTTGGGAAGGGGGGAAAAAGATGTCCTTGGAAGAATCTGTGGAATATGCCTTAGCTGGCCGGAAACAGGCATAGGATACTCCTATACCTATGGTAGCTGAAAGCTGTTGAAGATATCGCCAATGCCTTTACCGAGATCTCTTAGAGGACCACAACCACTGAGCAAAACCAGCACCATCACAGACCAAATCATCTGCTGAATTCTTCTTTTCATCGCATCCCTCCGTATCTTAAAACCGGATCGGATCACCGGCTGGTGACCTCCCGAAGCAAGGGTATTCGCTCTACTTTACCTGAATTTTTCTCAAGTGGCAAGCGCCTCATCCGGGATTCTGTTTAGGTCGCCAGCTATTCGTGGTGAGAAAGCCTAAAATCCACAACGAAAGTGGGCCATGAAGTGGATTATTGGTTTAGAATTGGGAATTGTGGATCAAGGTGAGTCAGGACACGATTAAAGGGGAAAATCTATTGTGGAGCAACGCAGCATGAAGAGAGATAGACCCATCGTACATCCCTACATTCCCAATTCCGTCCCTCCCGTGAAACAGAAAATGCTCGAGCAGGTTGGTGTCCAGCGTCTGGAAGATTTCTATGTTGATATTCCCGAGAGACTGCGCTTTGGGGGCAAGTTAGATTTGCCGGAGCCCTTGCACTCCGAATATTCTTTGAGAAGACACGTCGAAGGAATCCTGAATAAGAACCGGACGGCCAAAGAGTATTTGAGCTTCTTGGGCGCGGGCTGCTATGGACATTATGTTCCTGCGATTTGTGATGAGGTAAACCAGCGCAGTGAGTTCTTGACGGCTTACGCCGGTGAACCCTACGATGACCACGGACGGTTCCAGGCACTCTTTGAATATGCCAGCATGATGGGAGAGCTCCTGAAAATGGACGTGGTTAACGTCCCGACTTATGATGGTTATCAGGCAGCTGCTACCTCCCTGCGGATGGCCGCGCGCATCACGGATCGCTATGAAGTACTGGTTTCCAAGACGATCGATCCAGGAAAGCTTTCGAAGATTCGGGATTACTTGAAGCCCGAGATCACAATAAAAATGGTGGATCATCATCCCAAAACAGGCCAGCTAGATCTTGATGCTCTGGAATCCGTAATTTCGGATAAAACTGCTGTTGTATATTTCGATAACCCATCCTATCTCGGTTGGATTGAAGTGGATGGGGATAAAATATCAGCAATTGCCCATCGCTACGGTGCCATTGCTGTGGTTGCCGTGGACCCAATTTCGTTGGGGATATTAACCCCGCCGGCAGATTACGGTGCTGACATTGTTTGCGGTGATATCCAGCCATTGGGTATGCATATGCAATTTGGAGGCGGCCAGGCCGGGTTCATCGCGACCAGGGACGAGGAAGAATACGTTATGCAATATCCGTCTCGATTGTTCGGCATTGCTCCCACACGCGTGGAAGGCGAATACGGCTTTGGGGATGTGGCTTATGAAAGGACCTCTTTTGCAGTCAGGGAGGCGGGAAAGGAATGGGTGGGCACCGCAGCAGCCTTGTGGGGCATTACTGCCGGGGTATATCTGGCGCTGATGGGCCCTCAGGGCATGCGCGAGATCGGGCAAGCTATCATGATGAAGTCCCGGTATGCCATGACAGAAATAAATAAACTGAAAGGAACTCGGGCGCCCGCCTTCCAATCACCTCATTTCAAGGAATTTGTAGTTAATTTCGACGGCACGGGCAAAACTGTTCGTGAAATCGACCGGTCGCTTCTGGAGCGCGGGATCTTTGGCGGAAAGGACCTGACGGAGGAATTTCCCGAATGGGGCAATAGCGCGCTGTACTGCATTACGGAAGTTCACACGAAGGCCGACATCGACGAGTTGGTAGCTGCCTTGAGGGAGGTGATAGGGTAGCATGGCACACGAAACGAAGGGAAAAGGCATTCGAATCCAAAAGCCCCGGCTGCGTCGGTTCCATCAAGCCCGCTGGGACGAGCCCATTATTTTCGAATTGAGCGTGCCGGGACAACGCGGTGTGCTCGTTCCCGAAATAGAAGATGGAATCGAGGAGACGGTCGGCGATGTCCTTGAGGATCTGCCGCCAAAGATGCGCCGCAATAAAGCGCCTGAATTACCCGAACTCTCGCAGCCCCAGGTGTTGCGGCACTATATCAGGTTGTCTCAGGAAAACCTGGGGACCGATGTGAATATTGATGTTGGGCAGGGTACCTGCACGATGAAATACAGTCCAAAGATCAACGACCAGCTGGCGAGAGATCCGAAAATCGTCGATTTGCATCCTTTGCAGGACGAGGAAACCATTCAGGGTGTCCTCGAAATCCTTTATCGTTTTGAGCAAATTCTCAAAGAGATCTCAGGCATGGACCGTTTCTCGCTTCAGCCGGGAGCCGGTTCAGCTGGGATCTATACCAACGCAGCGATTATCCGCGCCTACCATGCGGCTCGCAGAGAAGATTATAGGGACGAGATCATCACCACGATATTCTCTCATCCATCGGATGCGGCTTGTGCGAAGACAGCGGGATTTCGCGTAATAACGCTGTATCCTGATGAGGATGGTTACCCCGACCTGGAAGCTTTGAAGGCTGCTATCTCTGAACGGACTGCCGGGTTGCTGATTACCAATCCCGAGGACACCGGAATTTTCAACCCGGCAATCGACAAATTTGTGGATCTTGTACATCAGGCCGGAGGTCTGTGTGCCTACGACCAGGCCAACGCAAATGGCATACTCGGCATCACCCGAGCCAAAGAAGCCAACTTTGATCTCTGCCAGTTTAATCTGCACAAAACCTTCTCTTCCCCTCACGGCAGCGGCGGGCCGGCGGTCGGCGCGGTGGGTGTAACGGAGGAATTAGCCAGGTTCCTGCCGGTTCCGCTGATTGACTTTGATGGCGCCAGGTATCATCTGAACTACGATCTTCCCGAGAGCATTGGTAAAATTGGCCCTTTCTATGGAGTGGCGCCAGTGGTTCTCAGGGCATATGCCTGGGTGATGAGCCTGGGCGCGCAAGGTTTGCGTCAAGTGTCTGAAATTGCTGTGCTCAACAACAATTATTTGCTCAAGAAAATGCTGGAAATCCGTGGAGTGAGT
>DASQQR010000436.1:0-3565 GCA_035643335.1 Anaerolineales bacterium | reverse complement strand
ATCAGGTAGGGTATTTCGAGACGATTGAACATGAAAAAGTCTTCCTCGTCGCGTAGCACTCCCTGGCTAACGAAAAGTCTGGCGAATTCGCGCATCTTTTCGAACCACAGGGTATGGAACCAATGCTCAACCCAGAAGAGGTGATCTTCAGCGTATCGATATATGGTGCGCGTATTCTTATATGCGCCCTCGAATGACTGCTGGTCTTCAGGCGTCTTGATGAGTTCGCGATAAGCTTCCACAACACGTTCGCGAGCTTCGGAAATGGCGACAAACGACCTTTCGATCTTCTCGCCCTTGTCCAACCGCTCAAGGTAACTTTTGAGGTAGTTAAAAGGCACATCCAACTTGGTGATCCAACTGCCCTCATAGTGATACCAGCCAGCACCGCACGAGACATACATCCAGGGATCTTTGATTCTTTCGAATTCATCCAGCCAATGCCGGCCTGCTTCACTTTCTCTAAGGTTTTCGATCTTGGACGCTGCGGGGCGATCAGTTCGAAGAACATCAGCCACTTTCGGCTCGGGATGAGCCAGCCGCGCCAGGCGACACAGTTCCTCCTCCGGGCGGAACATGGAAACTTCCGCGCCAGCCACCATCTTGCCGATAGTGCTTTCGCTGATGCCTGGGAATAGTTTACGCGCTACATCTGCAAACATCAGGTACGACAGATAGGTCACGTTCAAGTAGTTGAAATGATACTGCCAGCCGCGGTAGATGATGTTGACGGCATGGTTAAATGCCTCCAGTAATTCTTGCGCTGGCGTAACGCTGGGTAGAGTGGTCGCCGAGTTAAAATCGGGCATGTATTTCGGAAATTCTGTGGGGACTTTGATGGAGCGCAGTTCCTGCCCCAGGGCCTGGAAGCGAGTAAGCCAATCTTCCCAAAGGGTGCCGTAACTTTCGAAAAGCGGAAAAGTTCGTGTGGGAAACAGCTCGGCCTTTTCCTGAATCACCTCGGGCGGTGGCGGTGTGATAGCGCAGATGTACATATAGCAGCCGACCATCCGCTGGGCGATACCCTGGGCAGGCGGGATGCAGAATATGCGGGTGGTATGTTGAGACAGGGCAATTTGCCAGGCTTGTTGAAAAACCTCATCGAGGGGGACCATCGGGTCTGGCGCGTGAATCTTATCGGCATACCAGAATTGCGATTCTTCCCATTCTCGTCTTTCTGGACTGAACATGCGGTGAGCGGGATACATCTCTTCCCAGCCTTGCATCTCAGACGGGACTTCAATTTCCCGCGCAAATGGGAATCTGTTTGGGCTAGACATGCTTTACCTCCTTGGCTTTGTTGGTTGTTTCGATCGCCTAACGTTTGTTATTCACCGTCATCCTCACCTCCTCGTTATCACCTCACTTGGCCGAGTCCCGTAACCGCACGCTCGTCTCCAGGGCCTCGGCAACAGCTTCGGCGAATGCCATTTCGTTGATATGGGCGTCCACCTCGATCACTTGGATCTCGGGAGCTAACCGCTTTCGCAACTCATGTGCGAATGCCCGGTCAACTTCCGGATCGTATAGTTGTCCGCCTTCGACACTCAATGAGGAAAAACCTTTGGTAGGTATTAAAAACTTGACCAGGCGTTTGTCTTTGTGCCGGTTCAGCTTCTCCGCAACCACCTCGGCTATTTCGGCCATTTCATCCACCGAGGTGCGCGCCTGGACCCGCATTGCATCCTGGATCAGAAGTTTCCTTTCCGCCAGCTTGCGCGAAACCCAAACGGGATCGCCTTTATCCCGCCGCTCGATGGGCCCACAACTAATCATGTCGAATCCGCAGGGGGCCAGGATATATGGCGTCCCCTGACGACAAGCGCCCTCCAGCCGGTCAGGGCCGGCAGCGCGGTTGCCTCCCAATACTCTTTCACTCACGCCGGCCGGCACCAGGTCGACAAAAGCGTCAAATAACCCTTGCCCGACCAAATCTTCGGCGGCGCGATCGCCCAGGCCTGTGGCATGAAACGAAACGATGTTATAGCTATCTTGAATCAGATCCCTTACGTAATGCGCCCCTTTATCGCAAAAGCCAAATTCGGTCAAGGCAATCGAAGGCTTGCCCTCTCTCGATTGCGGCTCCACATCTTCCACCATGCCGCAGATCGCCCCGGCGCCATTAATCATCAAACTTCTCACTAAGGGGTTCCAGCCAACGGTGTCCACGACGCTATGAAGGATCGTAATGTCGCGAATGCTGAAATATTCGGCAAATCGGCTGGCATACGCGGGCATCGCCGCCACGCTTGAAATGAGAACCTTGGGAACGCCAAACGGTAAAGATTTCATGGCCGTCAGGGTTATAAATGTGCCGGTCATGCCTGCCACACCGATTATGCCGCTCAACCGTCCGGCTTGATACAGCTCCAAGATTTTCATTTTCAGGCCTTCCGCCATAAGCGATGTGGCGGTGTCTCTTTCTTTAGCCAGCATTTTTCTGATATCTTCGATGGAACTTCCGCTCGCGTGTGCCACTTCTTCGCACGCGATATCCGCTTTGAGAACGGGCATCATTCCGCCGGTGCCAATACTCACATCGACGAGCGTAGCCTTGTGTCCGCGCCGCTCAATACGTTCCTTGAGCAGCCGCAAGGCCGGTTCCCTTTCATCCAACATGCCCACGACAGTAATTTCCACTTAGAGACCTAACTCACTCCATCTGGACTCGACGCGCTTCATCATGTCCGGGTCCATTTCAATGGGGATGGGCTTATTCTTCCATTCATATGGGATTGTGGCATCTATGATGAGTCGCGATGTAATCTCCCGGGCGTCAAGCGGTAAGGATGGATCGAGGGGGGTGGAACGGCCCCGCTTGAGGAACTCGGCGCGCGAGGGCTGGAAGCGGAAACTCACCGCCCACAAAACGCGCGGCAGATCCCATGGGTCAATGTCATCATCCACGACAATGACGGTCTTGAGTCCGTAGGCACCCATCTCGGTCGAGATGGCGGCGGTGCCCACTTGGGCAGCATGGCCAGGATACATCTGTTTCACCGATATGATGGCGATGAACCGGCCTGACCCCTCCGGTGGGCAATAGACTGCTTTGACGCCAGGAATCCGCATTGCGACCAATTCCTGCCACAGGGTCGCACCGTAGGTCAGTGCCATAGTCATATGGGTGTCAGTGACAGCCCGGCCTACTGTCGTAGACCATAAAATCGGGTTGTCGCGGTAAGTGACACAGTTGACTTTGATGAAGGGCCTGGGCGTGGTGCCAATGCCGGAATAGTACCCCGTATATTCGCCAAATGGTCCCTCAGGGAGCGTGGCTACAGGGTCCACTTCGCCTTCCACCACGATCTCGGCTGTAGCTGGAACAGGCAGGTCAACCGTTTCACCTTGGATCACCTCGATCGGTGTTCCACGAATGGCGCCCGCAAAATCGTACTCGGATTCATAAGCTGGCAAACGGGCCGCACCCATCAAGAACATCAATGGGTCGCCGCCGATGATCGCCGCAACAGGCATGGGCTGGTTGAGTTCCCCATATTCCTTCAACATTATGTCTGCATGCTTGCCTTTGATAAAATTGGTACCCAGCGTTTTCTTGTCCAGC
>DASQQR010000435.1:0-6772 GCA_035643335.1 Anaerolineales bacterium | reverse complement strand
TCAGGGACGAATTGCCCGCCATAAGGACCAAACTTGGTCCGGGAATTGCGTTGGTTAAGACGAGTGTCCACCTCAGATGCGTTTGGGTTTCCCGTTTTAATAATCATAAAGATACTCCAGAGTATATTTGCGTACCATCTTGACAAAAGCAACCATCTTCTGGGGATCCTTTACCCCTGGAGCGGCCTCAACGCCCGAGGCGACATCTACGCCCCAGGGCTGCACTTGTTGGATGGCAGCGATCACGTTACCAGGATTAAGCCCGCCTGCCAGGATAACCGGTGAACGTTCAGCCAGCCGGTGCGCCAGGCGCCAGTCGGCGTTCTCTCCGGTACCGCCATATTGACCGGGCCGGTAACCATCGATAAGACAGGCCGGCGGGCTCTGCCTGCGAGGATAACGGTTATGGAAATCCGCCAGATCCGCATGGCCCGCAGGACGGATGCCCTTAAATGCGCGTTCGCCCAAGGCCACTAACATTTCGGGCGGTTCGTCCCCCGATAGTTGGGCGATGTCCAGGCCGCAATCATTCAGGATGGTAGTGATTGCATTGACATCGTGATTGACAAAGACTCCTGCAAGAGTCGCCGAATACCCGCGTTCCTGAATGCCGGTTACGAGGCGAGCGCAGGCCAGTGGGTGGATGTACCTGGGGCTGGGCGGGTAAAAATTGAACCCCAGCCAATCGGCTCCTGCGTCGATGGCTTCCAGAGCGTCGCTTAGACTGGTTATCCCGCATATTTTCACTTTCATGGGCTCTCTACGCTCGTTTCCAGGCCCGAAAAATGCCGGACCATGCCAGGGACATCTGCTGCCGTTACGATGGCCTCGCCAACCAGAATAGCATCAACCTGGGCGCTGGACAAAATTTCCACATCCTCTCTGGAGCGGATCCCGCTCTCTGCAACCAGGCATATGCCTGCGGGGACCAGACGCCTCAAGCGCAGGGTGGTCTCCAGGTTTACGGAAAAATCCTGCAAGTCACGGTTATTGATACCCATCAGAATCGGGTCGCATCTCAGGGCCTCAACGACTTCAGCCTGGTTGTGAACCTCGACCAGGGGAGCCATGCCAAGGCTCAAGCTCAGCGCATGCAGCTTCTGCAAACGGTCCGCCTCAAGGTGCGCGGCGATTAACAGAATCGCATCGGCGCCCGCGGCGCGTGATTCGTAAACCTGGTAGGGTTCACAGATGAAGTCCTTGCGTAAGAGGGGCAAACGTGGACCGGATTCCATAAACTCCCTGGCAACCCAGCGCAGGTGATCCAAATGTCCCCGGAAATAGCGCTCGTCGGTGAGCACGCTGACGGCGGAGGCGCCGTTCTGGCGGTAGAGGCGCGCAAGGTCGATTGGATTGAAATCGGCACGCAGTAAGCCTTTTGAGGGCGAAGCGCGTTTGATCTCAGCGATCAGGGCCGGTTTCGGCCGATGGACGGAAAGGAGCGAACCTCGGCGCAGGGCAGCCACGAAATCCATTGGTGGGCGGGCCCGCTCTGCCTCTGCTTGCACCTCGGCAGCTGATTTGACCTGCTTCTTTCGAGCGATCTCGAAGCGTTTCTGGGTGAAAATCTCGTCCAGGATTGTCATGGATAAAGGCCCTCCAGGAGCTTGCCTGCAGTCTTCCGGCGCGTCTAAGCCAATCGCTCAATGGACAATTTGAGCAGCCTGGCCGATCTGTTGGCTGAACGCCACCAGGGCTTCCAGTTTGCCCAGTGCTGATCCGCTATCAAGAGACCGGGTGGCTTCGGCAAGCGCGGAGTCAAAATCTCCATCCTCGGTCGCCAAAGCCGCCGCGGCGTTGAGCAAGACGACATCCCGCCGCGGCGTATCATCTTT
Organism: Anaerolineales bacterium; assembly: GCA_035643335.1. Taxonomy (GTDB): domain Bacteria; phylum Chloroflexota; class Anaerolineae; order Anaerolineales; family UBA4823; genus DASQQR01. The sequence continues at coordinate 4,937 of DASQQR010000435.1, read as the reverse complement.
ACCGGAAAGGAGTTGAACCATCATGCGCGCGTTGTCCTGCGGTTCGCCTCCCGAAAGCACACCTGCCGGCGCACTGCGTAGTCCCAGGTCGCGGGCATCGAAATCGTATGTAGAAACGTGACCATGTTGCAGATGGCTCACTCGGTTGGGACCGTTGGTGCTCAATTCGTCCAATCCCCCATGTCCGTGAACGACGAAAGCCGCTTTGCCACCCAACTCCCCGAGCACTTCAGCCAGGGAGTGGGTCAGGCCAGGATCGTAGACACCGATCAGCTGGTGAGTGGCACCGGCCGGATTGGTCAATGGACCAAGCACGTTGAAAATCGTGCGCTGGCCCAGTTCCCGGCGCGGCCCGATGGCGTGCTTCATGGCAGGATGGAATTGGGGGGCAAATAGGAAGCCGATGCCGACTTCATCGATGCAGGCGGCCACCTGTTCGGAGGTCAAGTTTAGATTGAGCCCCAGGGCAGCCAGAACGTCAGCGCTGCCACATCGCGAGGAAGCAGCCCGGTTGCCGTGCTTGGCCACTTTGCGCCCCGCTCCCGCCACGATGAAGGCCGCGGCTGTGGAGATGTTGAAGGTATGAGCACCATCCCCTCCGGTCCCGGCAGTATCCAGCAGGGGATCGCCGTTGATCGAGGGGTGCACCTGGTGGGCATGAGCGCGCATCGAGCGGGCGCTGCCGGTGATCTCGTCGACGGTTTCACCCTTCATGCGCAAGGCGACCAGGTAGCCCCCGATCTGGGCCGAGGTGGCCTGGCCCGTCATGATAATCTGCATGGCGGCTTCGGCTTCAGCGCAACTCAAATCCTTTTGCTGCATAACTTTGGCGATATATGGCTTTAACATTTCTTCCTCCTTTTATTTGTTAGAGACAGTTCTGGGACTTGAGTATCTAGCCCTCGCAGGGAGAGAAAATTCCTTAAGATCTGTTTCCCGGCGGGGGTCAGCACAGATTCCGGATGGAATTGAAGGCCGTAAATTGGATAGGCCTTGTGGCGCAACCCCATGACTTCCCCCTGCTTCGTGAAAGCCGTTACCTCGAGCACTTCGGGGACGGGTTCATCGACGATCAACGAGTGGTAACGATTTGCTTCGAAAGGACTGGATACACCCTGAAATAGAACTCCCCCATAATGATAGATTTGAGAGGTTTTCCCGTGCATCAGGCGTGGAGCCTGTTGAACACAACCCCCGAATACCTCCCCAATGCATTGGTGCCCCAGGCAGACCCCCAGGACCGGAATGGATTTCCCCAGGGTCTGGATGATGTCGCTGGATGCCCCAGCATCTGCGGGCCTGCCCGGGCCAGGCGAGACGACGATATAACTTGGGTTGAGGTCCTCGAGCTGCTCCGAACAAATGGCGTCATTGCGAAATACCATTGGATCTGCACCCAATTCGCCCAGGTATTGCACCAGGTTATAGGTGAACGAATCATAATTATCGATAACAGCGATCATGAGCACCTCCAGTGGTTGGTCTAAAAAGAAAAGTATATGGGTCTAAGACGGGTGGGCGGTTCATTTTGGTTGCAGCGCTCCCTCCGCCAGATCAACAGCGACAGCCAGGGCGCGGGCTTTGTTCAAGGTCTCCTTGAACTCGCCTTCTGGATCGGAATCGGCCACGATGCCTGCACCAGCCTGGATGCTGATCGTCTTTCCCTGCATCACGAGGGTGCGAATGGTGATGCAAGTATCCATCGACCCATCATACGCAAAATAGCCCACAGCCCCAGCATACGGTCCACGAGGCGCAGCCTCCAATTCCTGGATGATCTGCATGGCGCGGATTTTCGGTGCGCCGCTCACTGTACCTGCGGGAAAAGTAGCTCGCATGAGATCGAAGGCATCCAACTCCGGTTTCAGTTCCCCCTCGACCTGGGATACGATGTGCATCACATGAGAATAACGTTCTATCGCCATAAGTTCGGGCACCCTAACGGATCCATAACGACACACGCGGCCGAGGTCATTACGGGCCAGATCAACGAGCATGATGTGCTCGGCGCGCTCCTTGGCATCGGCCAAAAGGTCTCTTTCCAGGTCCAGGTCTTCGTCAGGCGTCTGGCCGCGTGGTCGCGTGCCGGCGATGGGACGAAGGGTTGCCTGCATTCCTTCCAGACGAACGTGCATTTCCGGTGAGGCGCCGATTAGATGCAGTGAAGGACCCTTAACCAATCCTGCGAAATCAAAGAAGTACATGTACGGGGAGGGATTCAAGCGGCGCAAAGATCGATAGATGCTGAAAGGACTTGCCCGCGTCTCACGGCTCAAGCGCTGCGAAAGCACCGCCTGAAAGATATCCCCTGCGGCGATATAATCCTTCGCTTTTTGAACTGCAGCGACGAATTGCTGCCGGGTGAGGTTGGAACGGAGTTCTGCCTCTCCGGGGGGTCCGCCCGGCGAAAACTGTTTCGGAAGTGGTGCCGCCAGTCGCTGCTGCAAGCCATCCAAACGAGCCTCGGCTTGAACCCTTTCCAGGTTCACGTCCTCACCCGTGTGGGCATGGGTGATGAGAAGCAAACGCCCATAGGCATGATCGAAGGCTATCACAGTGTCGGCCAAAAGGAATATCGCATCAGGCAAATCGCTATCGGAGATAGCAGATAGCGCCGGTTCGAAAAAACGGACCGTGTTGTAGCCAAGATAACCAGCCAAGCCGCCCGGGAATCGCGGCAAGCCAGGAACAGATTGGTAAGTATGCCTGGACAGGATAGCCCGCAGGGCGGACAATGGATCTCGGTCTGAAATCCGAGAAAAGGTGACTTCGCCGAGCTCAAGATCATGCCTCTCCAGAATATCGGCACGCAAAACGTAAGCGCGTTTCGGAGCGACTCCGATGAAGGAATAACGAGCCACCTGTTCTCCCCCGGTAACGCTTTCCAGGAGGAAGGAGGGACCTTCTCCCGCCAGCTTCAGATAAACTGAGACCGGGGTTTCCAGGTCGGCGGGCAATGTGCGGACAACAGGCGTAAGGACCGGTGACTGGTCCCGATCTTTTAGGTCAGCAGTTTGTATCAGCATGGCACCTCCGGATAAAACGGTAGTTTTAAACAAACACCCTCTCTCGTCCTAGGGACGGGAGAGGGATCCCGCGGTGCCACCCTGGTTAGGTTGGCCCTTTGCATCTCGAACAAAAGATAGCGCCTGCTCGAGAAACAAAAAACCCGCCGGTCAGACGACGGGTAAAAAGCCAGCCTCACTCTGTGTAGTCACGTAGCCGTTTAGTCTGATAGTCTTGTAGTCTCTCGTCGCGCAGTCCTTTTTGAGGGAGTTGCCAATTCAAAATGGGACTATAGGACGAGGAAACGAATGACTATTTGACCAACTAGATGACCATGCCTTGGTAACGGAGGCAATCCCGGCACAGGCTACTTGACCGCATTACGGTCTTTTGCCCTACAGCTCAGAGGACCATTCAACACCGACGTATGCGCAGGGCTCTCACCTCATCCCTGCTCTCTGGGCCACCGTTTCGGCGCCTACTCTTCCTCTTCACAGCTTTTCTCGATCAAGTTTGAATGTTTATATCAGATTATCCTGCACCTGTCAAGCGAGACTCCAGACTTGGTATTAGGGGAGTGGTGTGGGCGGCTTCGCCGCCCACACCACTCCCCACACCTATCAACATTTGAGTGCTCCCGCAACTTTGAGCTGGCAACTGCCAGCTAGGAAAATGTGTCAATCAGCAATCTTACATTTCCGCCAACGGAATACAAGATTGGGGAGGTAGCGCCATGCTCCCGGTACTGGGCAACTTTAGCCCGCGCTTGTTCCGGGGTGCCGGAAGCGGTGATCCGGTGAATCAAATCCTCCGGCACCAGGTGCTTGGCCCGCTGGATCTGCTCCTTAGTCGCCGGCCAACCCAGGATCGACTGGATCTGTGTCACAATCTCTTGAGATACACCGGAAGCTTTGGCGATGTGCGGTTGTTGGGCCAGATATTGGGTCAGTAGTTCCCGGGTGGTGTCGATGGCCTTCTCAGCGTCCGGGTCCACTGAACAAACCACCAGCTGCGGGCGATCAAGATCTGCCAGCGTCCGGCCGGCTTTGCGGGCGCCCTTTTCGAGTAGCTCCAGAGCGTTATCATTATACTCCGGAGGAACGCAATAGTTGAGCACGACCCCATCGGCGATCTCCCCAGCCAGCTCCATCATCTTGTCACCCGTCGCGCCGATCATGATCGGAACGTTACGTGGCTCGCGGCGACCGTGAACCACATCCAATTCAATGCCGTCAACACGCACAAACTCGCCGTGATAAGTGACTCGCTCCATATTCAGTAACCCGCGGAGGACTTCGACGGTCTCGCGCATGGCGATGAGCGGTTTGCGCCTTTCGACCCCCACATTGCGAGCCAACGGATCCCACCACGCCCCAATTCCACAAATGATGCGGTCCGGCGCCAGGTCATCTAGGGTAAGAAATGTAGCCGCTAACAGGCCAATGTTGCGCGTCCAGTTGTTGATCACCCCCGAGCCGATCTTAATCCGTTCCGTCACCGCAGCGTAGGCAGCCATGGGCACAATCGCGTCGCGGACCAAACGAGATTCGGCTTGCCAAACAGACTCGAAGCCCTTTTCTTCCGCGTATTGGACGTAGTCCAATCCATCCCGCAAATCGTGCGCATCCTGTAGATAAAGCGCCACGCGCTCAGCCATGATCTCCTCCATCACCCAGCCCTTCCAGGGTTTCTCCGACGAACTCTAAATCTTCCGGCAAATCCATATCCAATTCAAGCGAGGGAAGTTCCAGGATCTCCAGGCGAGCGCCGGCAGCGCGGGCCCGTTCACAGTGGCGTGCAAAAGAACCGGGACCGAAGTCATATTCGATCAAGCCGGCCGGACAAACCAAAAGGGCATTGGTCCCTTGCTGGCGGCGGTCGGGCGCCAATACGACAACGGGTGGATCCTGGACTTTTTCCAACATCAAGCG
>DASQQR010000434.1:0-6722 GCA_035643335.1 Anaerolineales bacterium | reverse complement strand
CGGGTGATCATTGCCCACCTGGGGAACGGAGCCAGCATGGCCGCCGTCCGGCACGGCAAGAGCGTCGATACGACCATGGGCTTCACCCCCGCCGGTGGGCTGGTAATGAGCACGCGCTCCGGGGATTTGGACCCCGGTGTCCTCGTTTACCTCCTGGAAGAAAAAGGCCTGCGCCCCTCCGGCCTCAATGACCTGGTGAACCGGCAAGCCGGGTTATTGGGAGTATCGGGGATTAGTTCAGATATGAGAGACCTGCTGGACAAGGAGAAAGATGAGGCTCATGCCCGGCAGGCAGTTGATCTCTTCTGTTATCAGGCAAGCAAGCACCTGGGGGCCTTGGCTGCCGTGTTGGGCGGATTGGACACCCTGATCTTCACCGCGGGTATCGGCGAAAACTCTCCCGCTGTGCGCCAACGCATTTGCCAAAACATGGCATTTTTGGGCCTTCATTTGGACGCCCAGCGCAACGACGCGAATGCCGCTGTTATCTCTCGCGAGGATGCTCCGGTTATCGTCCGGGTAATGCGGACGGACGAGGATTTAATGATCGCGAGACATACGTATCAGTTGATTCGAGAAGAATAGAATAATTCGATTCGAGGCCGAACGGAGGTTATTATGGCTAAACCAGCAGCTCCTCAACCTGGTGTTTCCGAAGGACCCCTCACCGATGAGCAGCTTCGCAAGATTAACGCCTACTGGCGGGCAGCGCTTTATCTGTGCGCCGGCATGATTTATCTAAAGGACAACCCGCTCTTGAGGGAACCCCTCAAATTTGAGCACATCAAGAAGCGTCTCCTGGGGCATTGGGGATCCGACCCCGGCCAGTGTCTCACCTGGGTGCACCTGAACCGCATGATCAAAAAAGAGGACTTAAATATGATTTATATCTCGGGCCCCGGTCATGGCGCTCCCTCCATGCTCTCCAACGCCTACCTGGAGGGGACCTATTCGGAGATCTACCCCGAGAAAAGCCAGGACGAAGAGGGCATGCGCAAGTTCTTCAAGGAGTTCTCCTTCCCTGGAGGTCTCGGCAGTCACTGTACTCCCCAGGTCCCCGGTTCGATCCACGAGGGCGGCGAGCTGGGCTATAGCATTTCCCATGCCTTTGGGGCGGCTTTTGACAATCCTGATTTGATCGTGGCGGTGATGGTAGGCGACGGCGAGTCCGAGACCGGCCCTCTCGCAACCTCCTGGCATTCCAATAAATTCTTGAACCCAGCGCGTGATGGAGTGGTCCTGCCTGTTTTGCACCTGAACGGCTACAAGATCGCCAATCCGACTGTGCTGGCCAGAATCAGCCATGAAGAATTGGAGAGCCTGTTCATCGGTTACGGGTATAAGCCCTACTTTGTAGAAGGTTCCGATCCCCTTGCCATGCACCAGTTGATGGCTCAAACGTTAGAAACCATCATCGCTGAGATCAGGGAAATTCAGCAGGAAGCCCGCACCAAGGGAGCTACTCAATATCCCCGGTGGCCGATGATCGTATTGCGTACCCCCAAAGGCTGGACCTGCCCGGAGGAAGTGGACGGTCATAAGGTGGAGGATTTCTGGAGGGCCCACCAGATCCCCTTCGAGATTGACCATAATCCAGATCACTTAAAGTTGCTGGAAATGTGGATCCGCAGCTACAAGCCCGAGGAGCTGTTTGATGAGCGTGGCAGGTTGTTCCCGGAGCTGAAGGAATTGGCCCCCACCGGTTCCCGCCGCATGAGCGCTAACCCAGTCGCCAATGGGGGGCTGGTGCGAAAGCCTTTGAAGATGCCTGACTTCCGCGAATACGCCCGAGACTTCGCTGAGCAGGGCGCCACTACGGCTGAAAATACGCGCGTTCTCGGCGCTTTCTTGCGCGACGTGATGCGCGAGAATATGACCAGTTTCCGGGTGTTCGGTCCCGATGAAACCGCTTCGAACCGTCTGGATGCCGTCTACGAAGCCACCCGGAAAGTCTGGATGGAGGCTATCAAGCCAGAGGACGCGGATGGCGGCCAGCTATCCCGAGATGGGCGTGTGATGGAGATCCTCAGCGAGCACACCTTGGAAGGCTGGCTGGAGGGTTACCTGCTGACCGGGCGGCATGGCCTCTTCGCTTCCTATGAAGCCTTCATCCACGTGATTGACTCGATGTTCAACCAGCACGCCAAGTGGCTGGAGAGGTGCCAGGAAATCCCGTGGCGGGCGCCCATTTCCTCGCTGAACCTGCTGATCACGTCGGTTGTCTGGCGGCAGGACTACAATGGTTTCAGCCACCAGGATCCCGGCTTCTTGGATATCGTGACCAATAAAAGCGCAAAGGTGACTCGCATTTACCTGCCTCCCGATGCCAATTGTTTGCTGTCGGTAGCCGATCATTGTCTGCGCAGTGAAGGCTATGTGAACGTGATCGTGTCGGATAAGCAGCTGCACTTACAATACCTGTCGATGGACGAAGCCATCGAACACTGCACCAAGGGCATCGGCATCTGGGATTGGGCCAGCACGGATCAGGGGAGCGAACCGGACGTGGTGCTGGCCTGCGCCGGTGATATCCCCACCATGGAGGCCCTGGCAGCAGCCGCTTTGTTGCGAGAGAATTTCCCCGATCTCAAACTTCGCTTCATCAACGTGGTCGACCTGTTCAAGCTGGAGCCGCACAGCGAACATGGCCACGGCCTGTCAGAGCGGGATTTTGACAGCCTGTTCACCAGGGACAAGCCCATTATCTTCAACTTCCATGGTTACCCCTGGCTGATTCACCGGCTGGCATACCGGCGCACGAACCACCAGAACATGCACGTGCGCGGTTACAAGGAACATGGGGATATCAACACCCCGCTGGATCTCGCCATGCGCAACCAGATCGATCGTTTCGATCTGGTGATCGATGTCATCGACCGGGTTCCCAAGCTGCAAGTCGCAGGCGCTCACGTCAAGGAGCACATGAGGAACCAGATTATCGAAAACACCAATTACGCTCGCCAGGAAGGGATTGATAGGCAGGAGATCAGGGATTGGAAGTGGCCCTTCCCGCAGAGCCAGGGCTAGGGCAAGCGATGAGTTTAACCATCTATTTTCTACGGCACGGAGAGACAGATGCAAGCCAAATTGGCGGCTATTGCGGTACGCTTAATCCCGACCTGACCCCAGAAGGGTACCAGATGGCGGAGGATTTTGCCGCTGCCTATAAATCGCTGCCCTGGGCAGCGGTCTTTTCAAGCCCGCTCCGCCGGGCTGTAGCGACAGCACAGCCGCTTTGCGGGGCTGTTGGAATCTCGGTGCGACCAAGAGAGGGGTTAAAAGAAGTTGATTATGGTCAATGGGAAGGAAAAACTTCCGACCGGGTTTATCGCGAGTTTCACGATGACTGTGTTCGCTGGCTGACCGATCCTGGCTGGAATGCTCCCACAGGCGGGGAAAAAGGAATCGAGGTCGCTCGCCGGAGTTCCTCTGTCCTGGATGAAATTGAACGGACCTACAGTACTGGAAATGTTCTGGTCGTCTCTCATAAAGCTACGACCCGAATCATGTTATGCTCCCTGCTGGGGATCGATATCGGACGGTTCCGAGATCGCCTGGATATACTTGTAGCTTCTATAAGTGTCATAGAAATGGCAGCCCATGGTCCGCTATTACACAGATTGGGCGACCGCTCTCATCTGAGGGAGACTTTGCGAGAGCGACCAGGAACATAGGCCGCTTAAAACCGGCCTAGCTATCGGTCTGTTCCGGTGCAGACAATTAGGATATGCCGAAGATAGGGATATTAGAGACCAAAGCATGAAGCGCTCTTTTTCTGAGTACCTGGAGCAGGTCAGCGAACCCAGCGATGTGCGGGTTGGCGCTCCCCTTCCGCTGGGCGCTCACCAGCAAGGCGGTGGGGTAAATTTTTCAATCTTCAGCCGCAATGCTACCAGTGTCCGGCTTGAGTTCTTCGACCAGCCGAGTGACGGACAACCATCCAGGACGGTCCAGCTCGATCCGGCGCGCAACCGCACCGGAGATGTATGGCACGTGTGGGTAAAGGGGATCCGCGCCGGCCAATTCTACGCTTATCGATTTGATGGCCCCTATCAGCCGGAGCAGGGAAAGCGCTTTAACCCGAACAAGCTGCTGTTGGACCCCTTCGCCACGGCAATTACGGGCCTCGAAGAGTGGGACTTCACCTCCGCCTTGGGCTATGATCGCTCTTCTCCACAGGGCGATCTCTCTTTTTCCGAGCTGGATGATGCCGGGGCCATGCCTAAATGTGTATTTACTCATGTACATTTCGACTGGGATGGGGATCAGCCGCTCAGACACCCGTGGCCGGAGACGGTGATCTACGAAACTCATGTGCGCGGGCTTACAATTCACCCCAGTTCGGGGGTGAACCATCCTGGGACCTACCAGGGGCTGGTAGAAAAGATCCCCTACCTGCAGGATTTGGGAGTGACGGCAGTGGAGTTAATGCCGGTGCAGGAATTCAACCCGCACGAGCTGGTTCAAACCGACCCGGTAACCGAGGAGCGGCTCAAGAATTACTGGGGGTACGATCCGGTGGCTTTCTTTGCGCCCGAATCTTCCTACAGCAGCTCCGGGGGAGTGGGCCAGCAGAAGCTGGAATTCAAAGAGATGGTCAAAGTATTGCATAAAGCTGGCATTGAGGTGATCCTCGATGTAGTTTTCAATCACACTGCCGAACACAACTGCATGGGACCCACCGTCTGCCTGCGCGGTGTGGACAACACTATTTTTTATATGCTTAGCGCGGAGAAACGCTATTATAGGGATTACACTGGAACTGGAAACACCTTGAATGCAGAACATCCCGTGGTGCGGGATTTCATCCTGGACGCTTTACGTTATTGGGTGGTCGAGATGCACGTGGACGGCTTTCGCTTCGACCTGGCATCCGTGCTTGGCCGCGATTCTCAGGGCAACTTGCTGCCCAATCCCCCGTTGCTCGAGCGCATTGCCGAAGATCCAATCCTCAGAGAGGTGAAACTGATTGCCGAAGCCTGGGATGCTGGCGGAGCATACCAGGTAGGTAGCTTCTCTGAGCGCAGGTGGGCGGAGTGGAACGGGCGCTACCGGGATGAGGTACGCCGTTTCTGGCGCGGTGACGAGGGCATGGTGGGCAACTTCGCCAGCCGCATCTGTGGCAGCGCGGATATCTACCAACAGTCCGGAAAGGGTCCCGAAAGCAGCATTAACTTTATCACCTGTCATGATGGTTTTACCTTGAATGACCTGGTGAGTTACCAGCACAAGCACAATGAAGCCAACGGCGAAAATAACCGCGACGGGATGGACGATAATTCCAGCGAAAACTACGGTGTGGAGGGCGAGACGGACGATCCCGGCATCGAAGCGCTGCGCGAGCGCCAAATCAAGAATTTCCTGCTGACCCTGATGATCTCCCGGGGAGTGCCAATGCTGCTGGGCGGCGATGAATTTCGCCGCACCCAGCGAGGAAACAACAACGCCTACTGCCAGGATAACGAGGTCAGCTGGTACGATTGGAATTTCCTGAAAGAACACGCGGATATTTTCCGGTTCGCGCGCGGGATGATCGCCTTGCGTCGCGCCCATCCGGTGTTGAGCAAGGAAGCTTTCTACACACAAAGCGAAATCCGCTGGTTCGACCCGCAGGGCTTCCTGCCCAACTGGCTCGACCCGAATGAAAAACGCCTGGCTTGTTTGGTCAAAGGGGAGGCACGCCCTGACCTTTACCTCATGTTCAATGCCGGCTCCGATCCAGTTGAGTTCGCCTTACCCGCGCTACCAAATGGCGATCGCTGGTATCTGGCAGCTGATACGAATCGCTCTTCACCCCAGGATCTACCTGAATCTGGACAGGAGATCCTCATCGATGACCAAAATTCCTACCAGGTTGGCTCCCGTTCCAGTGTGATTCTGTTGGCCCGTTCGTGAGTGACTCTTAGAGGAGAACGAAAAATGGATAAGGTCCTTGAATTTCCCCAACTGCCCGAGCGTATCCGTGACTTGGGAACTTTGGCATATAACCTGTGGTGGTGCTGGAACCCGGCGGCACGCGACTTGTTTCGGAGCCTGGATCTGCAGACCTGGCGCGAAAGCGAGCACAACCCCATTAAAATGCTCGCCCTCCTTCCCCAGGAAATCCTGGAAAGCGCCGCGCAGGACCAGGAATACCTGAAGCACTATGATGCCGTTATGGATCAATTCGAAGAGAAGACCGCTTCGCAGGTGGGATGGTTCACCGCTGAATATGGCCGGGTTGGTACGCCCCTGGCTTACTTTTCCGCCGAGTATGGCCTGCATACCTCGCTCCCGGTCTATGCTGGGGGACTGGGTATTCTGGCAGGCGATTATCTCAAGCAGTGTAGTGATCTGGCGGTGCCTGTCGTGGCCGTGGGGCTGATCTATTCCCGGGGCTACGTCTGGCAGCGCATCCGGGAGGACGGCTGGCAAGAGGACGTGGAAGAGACCCTGGACCGGACTTATGATCCGATTACCCCCGTATTGGACAAAAAGGGCGAACAGCTTACTGTCCAAATGCCGATCTTCGATCCTCCTACTCACGTGGCAATCTGGAAAGTCGCCGTAGGCCGGGTCTCGCTCTACTTGATGGACCCTGATCTGGAGATTAACCAACCTTGGGACCGGGCGATCGCTCACCACCTCTACGCCAACAACCTGGAACAGCGCTTAAAACAGGAAATCGTCTTGGGGATGGGTGGCATGCGGGTCCTTGAAGCCCTCGACATTCATCCCGCTGC